>JAKAIH010000026.1 GCA_021825225.1 Pseudomonadota bacterium | reverse complement strand
GTCGAGCACGCGCCGCGGCGCGAGCTTGATGTACTGCAGGCGCTCCAGCATGCGCGCTTCCACCTCGCGCGCAAGCACCGCCGCGCCGGCGTAGCTCGCGGCCGCGCGCGAACTGGCGCGGCGCGCGGCGCGGCGGTCTATCGCAGCCGCGCTCAGCGCCGCCCCCCGGCCGCCACGATAGCGTTCAAGCCTGTAGCGGGCCTCACACGCGCAGTGCCGCTTCCAGCGCCAGTCCCACGGCGAGCAGGCGCCTATCCTCGCCGCTCTGCCCCATGAGCATCAGGCCCACCGGCGCCGCGTCCGGTTCCTGGCAAGGCAGGGACAGGGCGCAGCCGTCGAGAAAATTCACCACGCTCGGGTTGCGCAGCATGGCGAGATTGGCCCTGCCGTAGAGCTGATCGTCCGCTTCCAGCGGCGCGATTGCGGGCGCAACCATCATCACCGTCGGCAGCAGCAACCCATCGTAGGGCGCGGCGACGCGCGCGCTCTCTGCGATCATCGCGGCGCGCTGCGCCAACAGGTCGATATAGTCGGCCGCGCTCATGTCGGCGCCGCGCAGGGCGCGCGAGGCCACGCGCGGATCGTATTCCGCCTTGCGCCGCGCGATCAGTTCACGGTGCGCAGCATAAGCCTCGGCCACCACCAGGCCGCCCTTCTGGTTGATCTGCGGCAGCCGCCGCAGGGCTTCGAAGCGCACATCGCTCAGCAACGCCCCGGCCTGCGACAGCTTGCTGAGCGCCTGGCCGAAAGCCGCCGCGACGGCATCGTCCAGGCCGTCGAGCACATAGTCCTGCAGCACGCCCAGGCGCAGACCCTTGAGCGGCAGCGCCGGCGGCACCTGCGGCGCGGCGCCCGCGAGTATGCTGTCGACGAGCGCGCAGCAGGCCACGCTGCGCGCAATCGGCCCGATCGAATCGAGCGAGGTCGACAGCGGGAAAGTTCCGTCCGTGGGTATGCGCCGTGCGGTGGGCTTGAAACCGGTGAGGCCGCACAGCGCTGCGGGAATGCGCACCGAGCCGCCGGTGTCGCTGCCCAGGCCCATCGCCGCCATGCCGTCGGACACCGATACCGCAGCGCCCGAGGACGAGCCCCCAGGAATGCGGCCGGTCGCGCGATCCCAGGGATTTTTCGGCGTGCCGTAATGCGGATTCAGCCCCAGTCCCGAGAACGCGAATTCGACCATGTTGGTGCGGCCGACAATGATCGCACCCGCCTGACGCAGCCGCCGCACCACCGTTGCGTCGGCCGTGGCGGGCGCGGCGTCGGCGAGCACTTTCGACCCGGCGCGCGTAATGTCGCCGGCGACGTCGAACAAATCCTTCACCGACACCGGGATGCCCGCCAGCGGCGAGGGCACGATGCCGTGCGCGCGCAAGGCGTCGCTTGCCCTGGCTTCGGCCAGCGCCGATTCGCGGTGCGTGCGCAGAAACACGCGCGCGCCCTCCCCGGAAGGGGCGGCAATGCGCGTGAGCGCGTCCTCGACCAAAGCCTGGCTGGTCGTCTTGCGCGCGGCGAGCTCGCCGGCGAGGGTCATTATGGATTTCATCTGGGTCCGCAAAGTCCGCACATCGGGCCGCGCAGGCGCGACACGGCGGCGCTGGATTTGACCGCTGTCGGGTTCATCGTTACTCTCAGCTCGCCTGGGCGACCAACGCATCTTCAGGGAAGCATTTCCACTTGTCAATTTCACTGCGCGCGTTTCGGAACATGGGCACGAGAATCGGGCAGAGCCTGCTGCCCCAGGACTGCCTGCTGTGTCAAGCCGCAAGCGGCGCCGAACTGCTATGCGCTGCCTGCGCGCGCGAGCTACCGACGACAGCGTCGGCCTGCCCGCGCTGCGCCGCCGCCGGTACAAGCAATGCGGAGTGCGGCGCCTGCCTCGCCGACCCGCCGCATTACGACGCCAGCCGTGCCGCGTACGTCTACGCCCACCCGGTGGACGCGCTGATCCAGGCGCTCAAATACGGCGGACAGCTGGCGCTGGCCGGGCTGTTCGCGCAGGCGCTGTGGCAGCGCATCGGCCGTGCCGACGGCGTCGATCTGATCCTGCCCCTGCCGCTGCATCCGGCGCGGCTGGCCGAGCGCGGCTTCAATCAGTCGGCCGAGATCGCCAAGGCTTTGTCGCGCCTCTGCGGCATCGCCATGGACGCGCGGCTGGCGCGGCGCGTGCGCAATACTGCGCCGCAGACCGCGCTGCCCTGGCGCGAGCGCGCGAGCAACATGCGCCGCGCCTTCGCCTGCGACGCCGACCTCGCCGGCTTGCGCGTCGCCGTGGTGGACGACGTCATGACTACCGGCGCAACGCTGGACGAGTTCGCGCGCACGCTCAAGGAGCGCAACGCCGCGCGGGTCGAGAACTGGGTGGTCGCACGGACGCCGCGCGGTGTTTGACATCGTTCTCTACCAGCCGGAAATACCGCCCAACACGGGCAATATCATTCGCCTCGCCGCCAACACCGGCGCCACACTGCACCTGGTCGAGCCGCTGGGCTTTCGCCTCGAAGACCGCGAATTGAAGCGCGCCGGCCTCGATTATCACGAGTACGCCGCGCTGATCGTGCACAAGAACTGGGAGGCGGCCAGCGCACACCTGCGCGGCAGGCGCATATTCGCGTTCTCCACGCGCGCGCTGCGCCGCTACACCGAGCCGGAATACCGCGCAGGCGACGCGCTGCTGTTCGGTCCGGAGACGCGCGGCCTGCCGCCGGAAATACTCGACGGCGTGCGGCCGGAGCAGCGCCTGCGCCTGCCGCTGCGCCCCGGCAACCGCAGCCTCAATCTTTCCAATGCAGTCGCGGTCGCGGTGTACGAAGCCTGGCGGCAGCAGGGTTTCGCCGGCGCGGTCTAGGTCAGCGCCTAGATTTCGCCCCTGGGGTCGCGCGCGAGCAGTTGCTCCACTGCCTCGCGCGGCGCAACCCCGCCGAACAGGACGGCGCACACCGCTGTAGTGATCGGCATGTCGATGCCGAGCTGCGCCGCGCGCTTTTCGACTGCGGCCGCGGTATAAACGCCCTCGGCCACATGCCCCAGTTCGCGCAGGATGTCGTCGAGCTTCCTGCCCTGCGCCAGGCCGAGGCCGACGCGGCGGTTGCGCGACAGCTCGCCGGTGCAAGTCAGGATCAGATCGCCGGCACCGGTAAGGCCGGTGAAGGTCTCGGGGCGGCCGCCCAGCTTCACTCCGAGGCGCGTGATTTCGGCCAGTCCGCGCGTGATCAGGGCCGCGCGCGCATTGGCGCCCAGCCCCAGGCCGTCGGCGATGCCGGTGGCGATGGCCATGACGTTCTTCACCGCGCCGCCGATCTCCACGCCGCTAATGTCGCTGCTGAAATAGACGCGCAGGCGCGGGCCGTGCAGTGCGCGGGCCGTGGCCTGGCTGAAGCCGGCATCGGCGCAGGCGAGGGTAAGTGCCGTCGGCAATCCGCGCGCGACCTCCAGCGCGAAGCTTGGGCCGGAGAGCACGCCATAGGTGCTTCCGGCAGGCAGGACGCGCGCCGCAATCTGATGCGGCAACTCCGCGGTTTGCGCATCGAACCCCTTGCACAGCCACACCACCGGCTTGCGCAGGGGCGCGAGCCTGCCAAACATATCGGCAAGCGCCGCCGTCGGCGTCGCCACCAGCACCAGTTCGGCGGCGGCGACCGCTGCGGCGAATCCGGATTCGATCGCGAGCCGCGGCGGCAGCGCGATTTCAGGCAGATAGCGCTCGTTGCGGCGCTGGCTCGCCATCGCGCGGCATTGCGCCGGATCGCGCCCCCAAAGCACCGTCTCGTGTCTGGCGCTGAGACTTGCGGCAATCGCCGTGCCCCAGGCGCCGGCGCCGAGTACGCTGATCCTCATGACGCGTCAGGATCGCGGGCGCGGCGAGGCGCTACAGTCCCCACACCTGGTTTGCGCGTACATATCCGCTCTGGCCGTCGCGGTGGCGCACCTTGACCCAGGGCCCGGCGCCGAGTTCGACGATTTCCAGCGCCACCCCCTGGCGCGCCTGGAACACCAGCGGCGCGCTGTCATCGGGTTTCTGCCGCACATCGGCGAGCGCTGCGGTGACCAGTACCGTGCGCGTGTCCGACAGTTCTTTCTTCTCCACCCAGGCAAGATCTCCGGCGACGTCGCGCACCTTGGTCCAGTTGTCCACCTGGACGATTATTTCCACGGGGTAGAGCTTGCTCGCCACGAACAGCTTGTTCGCCTTGAGCGAAGGCGCATCGTACATGATCACGGCATTCTCGCCGATGGAGCGGAACTCGCCCGCCCAGACTGCCGGCGCGGCGATCAGCAACAACAGGACGCAGAGGCGGCGCATCCGTCTAATGCGCGATCTCGATTTTGGGTGCGGCCTGTTCCTGCGCCTGCTGCATACGCTGCAGGTAGATCGCATCGAAATTCACGGGTGCCAGATAGACGGGCGGAAAACCGGCGCGTGCGATGACGTCGGACACCGCCTCGCGCACATAAGGGAAGAGTATGTTCGGACAGGCGGTCGCGAGCAGGGGCTCCAAGTCGGATTCCGGCACATTGCGCACCTGGAAAATGCCGGCTTGCGCTGCCTCTACCAGGAACATGGTCTTCTCGCCCGCCTTTGCCGTCACCGTAACGGTCAGCACCACCTGATACAAGCCCTCGCCTATGGCACCGCCCTCGTTATGCAGCTGCACATCCACTTGCGGCTGCTCGCCGGAGAGAAACACTTCCGGCGCATGCGGGATCTCCAGGGACAGATCCTTGACATAAATCTTTTCGATGCCGAATGTCGGCTGTTGCTGCGGTTCGTTCATTTTGATTCCAGTGATTATAGGAGGATTGCCGTCGGCGTCAGGCTTGACCACGCAGCAGCGGATCGAGCTTGCCGGCGCGGTCGAGCGCCGCCAGATCGTCGAAACCGCCGACATGGACCTCGCCGATGTAGATCTGCGGCACGGTGCGCCGGCCGGTTTTTTCGATCATTTCGTCGCGCCGCGCGGGGTCGAGGTCGATGCGGATTTTCTCGATTTCGGCGATGCCTTTGGACTTGAGCAGCATTTCGGCGCGCTGGCAGAACGGGCATACGGCGGTACTGTACATGCGGATCTTGCTCATGAATGCGCCTATTTCTGCACCGGCAGACCGGCCTGTTGCCAGGCTACAAAACCGCCGCTCAGGTTAAGCACGTTGGAGAAACCGTTTTTTCTCAACGTCGCCGCGGCGGTGGCGGAACGGCTGCCGGTGGCGCAATACACGATCACCGGCTTGTCCTTGAACTTCTCGATATCGCCCAGCCGCGCTTCGAGCTGCGACAGCGGCAGCCCGCGCGCGTTGAGAATACGCGACTGTGCAAATTCCGCCTGTTCGCGCACGTCCAGCAGCAGCGCATCCTGGCGGTTGATCAACTGCGTCGCCTCCAGCGTATTGACCGAGGGGCCGCCTGCTCCGCGCCGCAGCAGCGGCCACACCAGCATCGCCCCGCTGACGAGCGCCACCGCGACCAGGAAAATATTGTCCATTACGAATTTCACGCCTGCTCCTAATGTTTGGCCGAATTGCGCCGGAGATTTCGCCAGATCCTGTCGACCGGCGTCGTTGTGCGCGCAGCGCACCGAACGCTGCCCGTTCATCGGCCGGATCGAAAATATCTCGCGCGAATCCAGCCCGTTCACGGTTTCCGCAATCGGAATATTATAAAATATTCGCAGGCTTACCGTACGGTAAAAAAGGATGGTCATGAAAAAGATGATTCTGCTCAGGCACGGCGAATCCGTCTGGAACAGGGAAAACCGCTTCACCGGCTGGACCGACGTCGAGCTGAGCGCGAAGGGCGTGGAAGAGGCGGCAAAAGCAGGCCAGCTGATGCGGGAGGCGGGTTTCGTGTTTGATCTCGCTCATACCTCGGTACTTCGGCGCGCGATCAAGACCCTGTGGCTCGCCCTGGAGCAACTCGACCTGATGTGGATACCGGTGCTGCACTCCTGGCGCCTCAACGAGCGCCATTACGGTGCGCTGCAGGGCCTGAACAAGGCCGAAACAGCGGCCCAATTTGGCGACGAACAGGTGCTCACCTGGCGCCGCAGCTACGACGTTCCCCCGCCCGCGCTCAGCGCGGACGATCCGCGCTACCCCGGCGCCGATCCGCGCTACCACGGCCTTGCGCCCAGCCAGGTGCCGCTCACCGAATGCCTCAAGGACACGGTGGCGCGCGTGCTGCCATACTGGAATCAGGCGATCGCCCCGGACATACGGGCAGGCAAGCGCGTGCTCATTGCCGCGCACGGCAACTCGATCCGCGCGCTGGTGAAATACCTGGACAAAGTGAGCGATGCGGACATCGTCGGCCTCAATATTCCCACCGGAGTGCCGCTGGTGTACGAACTGGACGACGCCCTCAAGCCCGTCCGCCACTATTACCTCGGCGATGCGGCCGAAGTCGAAAAAGCCATGCAGGCGGTTGCCAACCAGGGCAAGGCGAAGGCTTGAATCCGGCGCAGGGGACGCGCCGTGCATGCAGGAGCGGCTTGCGTTCCCTGCGTGCGCGGCGCGTGTTCTGCGGCTGGGCAGTTTTGCTCGCTCTGGCGCCGCTCGGCGCGCATCCGGCATACGCGGCCGACAAGGCCGATCTGGAGGCGCTGCGCGGCCGCATCGAAGCGCTGAAAAAGAATCTGAGCGGCGCCGAGGAAAACCGGTCGGAGGCGAGCGACGCGCTGCGCGAGTCGGAGCGCGGCGTTTCGGAGGCTAACCGCACGCTGCGCAACCTGGGCGTGCAGCAGCGCTCGGCGCGCGCCGACCTCGCACGCGTGGGAGAGCAGTCGCGCAGGCTGGAAGCGGCGATCGCCGCGCAGCAGCGCGAACTCGGGCAACTGCTCGCCATGCGTCATGCCTCGGGCCGGCAGGACTACCTGATGCTGCTGCTGTCGGGGCGCGACCCCAACGAGACCGCGCGCGAACTCTACTATTTCGGCTACATCTCGCGCGCCCAGGCCGATTTCATCCGCGCACTGCGCGCCAACCTCGCCAGCTTGGCGCAACTTGCGAGCGAGGCGCGCAGCAAGAGCGCCGAGCTGGCAGAACTGGAGGCGCGCCAGCGCGAGGGGCGCAAGGAGTTGCTGGCGCAGCAGGCGGAGCGGCGGCGGGTGCTGGCCAAGCTGGCGACCAAAATCCGCTCCCAGCGCCGCGAGATCAAATCCCTGCAACGCGACGAGTCGCGCCTGTCGCGCCTGGTCGAGGAACTGGGCAAAGTCATTCCCTCGGGTAAGGGCTGGTGGCGCAACGAAAAACTTCCCGAATCGGGGCACGGCGGCGCAAGCTTCGCCTCGCTCAAAGGCAGGCTCAGACTGCCGACCCGCGGGGAACTAATCAACCGCTTCGGCAGTCCACGTAGTGGCAGCGGGCTCAAGTGGAAAGGTTTGTTCATCCGCGGCGCCAGCGGCCAGGAGGTGCGGGCGGTCGCGGCCGGCCGGGTAGTGTTCGCCGAGTGGATGCGCGGCTTCGGCAACCTGATGATTATCGACCACGGACAGAGCTACCTCACCATCTATGGCAACAACGAGGCGCTGCTCAAGCAGGTGGGCGACGCGGTCGCGGCCGGCGACGTGATAGCGACGGTCGGCAATAGCGGCGGCAACGCGGATTCGGGTTTATACTTCGAGATCCGGTATCAAGGCAAAGCCTTCGATCCGTTGCGCTGGGTGTCTTTGAAGTAAAAGGGTGGTGGCAGTCATGAAAAGCAAATTACAGAAGGTGGGGCTGGTTCTGCTGGGAGCGCTGGCGGGTGTGCTGCTGTCGCTCAATTTCTCCGCTGTGGCGCAGAAAGCAGGGGCACGCTCGCCTCTGCCGGTGGAAGAACTGCGCTCGTTCGCCGAGGTGTTCGGCGCGATCAAGAGCAATTATGTCGAGCCGGTCCCGGACAAGAAGCTCATCTCCGGCGCCATCAACGGCATGCTCACCGACCTCGATCCGCACTCTGCCTACCTCGACCGCGACGCCTACCGCGAATTGCAGGTCGGCACGCAAGGCGAGTTCGGCGGCCTGGGCATAGAGGTCGGCATGGAGGACGGCTTCGTCAAAGTGGTTTCTCCGATCGAGGACACCCCGGCTTTCCGCGCCGGCATCAAGTCGGGCGACCTGATCATCAAGCTGGACGAGACGCCGGTCAAAGGGATGAGCCTGAACGATGCGGTCAAACGCATGCGCGGCAAGCCCAAAACCACGATCAAGCTCACGGTGCTGCGCAAGGGCGAGACCAAGCCGCTGGAGTTCACCGTGATGCGCGACGTGATCAAGGTGCAAAGCGTCAAGTCGAAGATGTTCGAACCGGGGTTCGGTTACCTGCGCGTGGTGCAATTCCAGGAGCATTCCGCGGAAAGCCTGGTGCGGCACATCAACACTCTTTACAAAAACGGCCCGCTCAAAGGTCTGGTGCTGGATTTGCGCAATGACCCGGGCGGCTTGCTCAACGGCGCGGTCGGCGTCTCTGCCGCGTTCCTGCCGCCCAAGTCCGTCGTGGTCACGACCGACGGCCGCACCGAGGACGCCAAGCGCAAGTACCTTGCCAGTACCGAGGATTATCTGCGCGGCGGTGGCGATGATTATCTGAAGAACCTGCCGCCGGCCGTCAAGTCCGTGCCCATGGTGGTGCTGGTGAACGGGGGCTCCGCCTCAGCCTCTGAAATCGTCGCGGGCGCGCTGCAGGACCATAAACGCGCCTTGATCATGGGCACCCAGACCTTCGGCAAAGGTTCGGTGCAGACCATCATGCCCTTGGGCAACCACACTGCGATCAAGCTGACAACCGCGCGCTATTACACCCCCAGCGGCCGTTCGATCCAGCTCAAGGGAATCACGCCGGACATCGTGGTCGAAGAACCCGGCATCGATGCACACGCGTTCCTGCGCGAAGCGGACCTCGACAAGCACTTGGCCAATGACAAGGATCCTTCAGCGGGCGCGGTCAAACCGTCAACGCAAGCCGGTGACAAGCCCAAGGCCGAAGGTGCCGAAGAGCCGACCAAGCCCATCGAGTTCGGCTCGGCCAAGGACTATCAGCTGGTTCAGGCCGTCAACATGCTCAAAGGCCTGCAGATCATCCGCAGTAACTAGGGCTTGTGAGATTCAGCGCATGAGCCGCGCGAGCGTATCCCGCGGCGCGCGCCTGGCAGCTTGCGTTGCCCGTCCGCATGAATGACCAGCAGCTGCTGCGCTACAGCAGGCATATTCTGTTGCCGGAGATCGGCATCGAGGGCCAGGAAAAACTGCTGGCGGCGCATGCGCTGGTAATCGGCGCCGGCGGTCTGGGCTCGCCCGCCGCGATGTATCTTGCCTCCGCCGGCGTCGGCCGCATTAGCCTGGCCGACGGCGATTCGGTCGATCTGACCAACCTGCAGCGCCAGATTCTGCATACCACGGCGGCGGTCGGCCGGGCGAAAGCGTATTCGGGCAAGGACACGCTGACGCAACTCAACCCGGAGATCGACGTCGTCGCGATTCCAGAACGCCTCGAAAGCGAACGCCTGGCGCAGTTGGTGGCAAGCGCAGATGTCGTGCTCGATTGCTGCGACAATTTCGCCACTCGCCATGCGGTCAACCGCGCCTGCGTCGCGCGGCGCAAACCGTTGGTTTCCGGCGCTGCCGTGCGCTTTGACGGGCAGGTAAGCGTATTCGACCTGCGCCAGCGCGGAGCCCCTTGCTACAACTGCCTGTTTCCCGAAGACACCGAGGCCGAGGAGACCCGCTGCGCGGTGATGGGGGTATTCGCGCCGCTGACCGGCATCATCGGCACGGTCCAGGCTGCGGAAGCCCTGAAGCTGCTCAGCGGCGCCGGCGAATCGCTCAACGGCCGCTTGTTGCTGCTCGACTGCCTCGCCATGGAGTGGCGTTCGGTCAGGCTGTCCAAAGATCCGGACTGCAAGGTCTGCGCCGCGTCAACCTAGCAACATCGGCCCCTGCTCCTGCCAAAATTGCGTCGGCAGGCGCTTGAATCCGCTCTTGGCATACTGGTGCCAGCGGCCGATGATGTAGGCGAGCATCAGGTTGGCCTGCGCCGCCGTATCGGCGTCCTTGTCGATCTCTCCCTGGGTCGCCGCCAGCCGCAGCGCCTGCTTGAGCGTCGCCTCCAGCCTGTCATGCAGCTGGTTGATGCGCATCTGCAGGCGAGCGTCCTCGTTCACCAACGCATCGCCTATGAGCACGCGCGTCATGCCGGGGTTCTTTTCGGCGAAAGACAGCAGCATGGCGGCGATGGCATGAGCCTGCTTCAAGCCGTTTTCCTGCTCCGTGCTGATTTTGTTGATCAGCCCGAACACGGTTTCCTCGACGAAGCCGATCAGGCCCTCGTACATTTGCGCCTTGCTGGCGAAATGCCGATAGAGCGCGGCTTCGGATACATCGAGCTTGGCGGCGAGCGCGGCCGTGGTGATTTTTTCGCTCTTGGGCGCCTCGAGCATTTCGGCCAGAACCTGCAGTATTTGGTTTTTCCGTTCTCCGGATCGCGTCGCCATGCTGCCCTCTCCCTGGATTTGCAGACGAGCGCCGATTCTAGCCTATGCGGTTGGTAAGCGCTAACCTTTTAGAGTCCGAGTCGCCCCAGCAGGCGCGGCAGGGCGAGCACCGAAGCGGTCTTGACGTCGACGTAGGCCGGGGTGCGCGGCTCGCGCGTGACCCATACCGTCTTCATGCCCAGACGCTTGGCCGGACGCAGGTTCTCGCGGCTGTCCTCGACCATGACGCAACGCGAGGCGATCAGGCCGTGGGTGCGCAGCAGGCTGTGAAACGCGGCGAGCGAAGGTTTCGGCCGGTAGCCGGTGGACTCGATGCAGTGCAGGGCATCGAAGCGGCCCTCCACGCCGATTATCCGCAACACGGCCCGCGCATATACACTCGGCGCGTTGGACAGGACCAGCTTGCGCCCGGGCAGGCGGCGCAGCATGGCGGCGAGTCCACGCTCATACACCACCATGTTGGACAGATCGGCAAACGCATGCGTCTCGCGCAGGAAATGCTCGGGATCGGTGCCATGATGGCGCATCATGCCCAGCAGCGTCGCGCCATAGCTGCGCCAGTATTGCGCGCGCAGCGCGCCGGCGTCCTCCTCGCTCAGCCGCAGATGCTGCTGCAGGTAGGCGGTCATGCTGCGGTTGATGTGCGGAAAAATGTGCGGCGAGGCGTTGTGCAGCGTGTTGTCCAGGTCGAAGACCCAGGTAAGCCTTGTTGGCATTGCCTCTCATCCATTCTAAAATCGCCGCATGCGGCTGACAGCAAACTTCTCGCTCGCGCAGCTGACCCACTCCGAAACCGCGGAGCGCGAGCGCATCGACAATACGCCGGGCGCGGACATCGTCGGCAACCTGCAACTCCTCGCCGAGGGCTTGGAACGGGTGCGCAAGCTGACCGGATTTCCGCTCGAAATCTCCAGCGGCTACCGCAGCCCGGAACTCAACCGGCGCGTCGGCGGCGCCAAGTCCTCACAACACACCCAGGGCTTGGCCGCCGATTTCACTTGCGTCGAATTCGGCGCGCCCGCGGATATTATCAAAGCCATCCGCGACTCCGGCATTGAATTCGATCAATGCATCCTGGAATACGCGAAATGGGTGCATATATCCTTCAGCAGGGAGCCGCGCGGCAAGGTGCTGACGATTTACGATCCCGAGGAAGGCTATCTAGACGGCCTGCGCGACAAAGACGGCAAGCACATCGCCTAGAGCAAGCGCGGCGCCGTCACTTGCCGCGTATCAGCGTGCCTACGCCCTGGTCGGTGAGGATTTCCAGCAGCAATGCGTGTTCGACGCGGCCGTCGATGATGTGCACGCTCTTGACCCCGCTGCGCGCCGCATCCACGGCCGAGGCGATCTTGG
>JAKAIH010000532.1 GCA_021825225.1 Pseudomonadota bacterium | reverse complement strand
TACGAGGGGTGCAGATCGCCAAAAAAGCTGATGAAGCGGCCGTCTTGCAGCTGCGACAGCAGCACCCGGGCTTGCGCCGGTTTGGACAGGGAATGGTCCGGCTTCACCGGCGCGCCGTCTTCGCCGCAGGCGTGGAAATATTTCCCGTCGAGTTCGAAATGCCCCGGATGTTCGCGCGCGAGCACGGTGTTCGGTTGCGTGCCGGCGGCGACGAAAATCGTATGCGCCGGCAGCCAGTGTTCGGCGCCGGCCTCCCATTTGCCTTCCGCGCCCAGGCGCTGCAGCGTAAAGCGCATGCCTTTGACTGCGCCGTAATTGTCCACATCCACCGCCAGCGGCGACAGGCACTCGGCGAAAGCGATGCCTTCTTCCAGCGCTTTTTCCACTTCTTCGTGGTTGAGCGTATAGGACGGGCTGTCGATCAGGCGCCGGCGGTAGGCGATGGTGACGCCGCCCCAGTGTCGCAGCAGCTCGATCAGGCGTGGCGCGCGCGATTCACGCGCGGCGATCATGCGTTCCTCGCGGATCGCACGCGCATGTGCGAGGAATTCCTCCGCGATTTCGCGCTCCTGGTCATCCCATTTGGCGCGCAGCGCGTCCTCGCCGATCTCGGCGGCGAGCAGTTCGAAACGCACGAGAAACTTTTCCACCTGCACCAGGTAATAGGCGAGCGACTCGGTCGCGGTGTCCACCGCGGTCAGGCCGCCGCCGACCACCACCACCGGCAGGCGCAGCTGCATATTGGCGATCGAATCGGCCTTGGCCGCGCCGGTGAGCTGCAGCGCCATGAGAAAGTCCGAAGCCGCGCGCACGCCGCGCGCGAGGCCATTGGGAATGTCGAGCACGGTGGGCTTGCCTGCGCCCATGCACAGCGCCAGGTGGTCGAAGCCCAGCGCGGCGGCGTCCTCGACGGTCAGTGTGCCGCCGAAGCGCACGCCGCCGAACAATGCGAATTCGCTGCGCCGTTCGAGCAGCAGGCGGATGACCTTGAGGAAATTCTTGTCCCAGCGCACGGTGATGCCGTATTCGGCGACGCCGCCGAAGCCCGCCATCACGCGCTCGGACAGGTTTTCGCAGATATCGCGCACATCGCGTATCGGCGCGAAGGGCAGGCGCTCGCCGCCGACTCCCACGCCGCACAGCTCGGCCGGCAAGGGCTCGATCTTTAGGCCGTCGATGCCGGCTACCGCATGGCCGTCGTTCATCAGGTGGTGCGCGAGGCCGAAGCCTGCGGGGCCCATGCCGGCGATGAGCACGCGCTTGCCGCTCGCCGGGCGGGGGAGGGGGCGGCGCAGGTCGAGCGGATTCCAGCGTGTCAGCAGGCTGTAGATCTCGAAGCCGTAAGGCAGTTCGAGCACGTCCTTCAGCGTGCGCGTCTCGGACTGCGGAATATTGACGGGCTCCTGCTTCTGGTAGATGCAGGATTTCATGCAGTCGTTGCAGATGCGGTGGCCGGTGGCTGCGACCAGCGGGTTGTCGACGCAGATCACCGCGAGGGCGCCGATCGCGTATCCCCCGGCCTTGAGCTTGTGGAACTCGGAAATCTTTTCTTCCAGCGGGCAGCCGGCCTGGGTCACGCCGAAGGCATTCTTCTTGAATGCCGGGGCAGGGGAATGCGCGGCCGGCGCCTTTGCGGCCTTTTCGCGCAAGCCGGTGGAACAGGAGTCCTTGCCCTGCTCATGGCACCAGATGCAGTAATTGGCCTGATCCAGCGCACCGCTCAGATCCGTACCGGCATCGGTCAGCGCGAATCCCTCGCGCCGGCGCAGCTGCGCATATTCCAGGGTGTGCACGGCGTAGCCGCCGGTGGTGCCGGTGTGCAGCGGCACCAGGTGCAGGAAATCGAGCTTGGCCGGGGCCTTGAACAGCACGCCGTCGCGGTGCTTCTTCTTTCCGGCGACGGTCTGGCTGGCCCAGGCTGCATACTGCAGCGCGGCCTCGATCTGTTCGCCGTGCCGCGCCTCGTCCTTGAGCCAGGTGCTGACCGCGCGGGCGAACGCGAGTTCCGAGAACGGCTGGCCGAACCAGGACGCGAGACGCGTTTCGAGCGTCGCTGCGTCCAGACCTTCGGCCTCGTCGGGCTTGACGCTGTGCATCGCGCGGCGCTGCACGAACAGGCGCTTGATGCTGTACAGCGGCGCGAGCTCCGCGTGCCGCGCGGACAGAGCCTCGACCTCGGCTTCGATACCGAACAGTGCCGCGACGTAGTCTTGCACATGCGGGGCCAGGTCGATCAGCAGTTCCGATTCCACCTTCTTCGTCAGCGCATCGGGCCGGGCGCGGGCGGCGTCGAGGCGCGTGGTCAGGGCCGGGTCGCCCTGTGCCAGGTATTGCAGGAATGCGGCGTCGAGGCGCGCCAACCCGGCGCGCGCATACAGATCGGAAAAGGAGAAGCCGAATTTGAGCATGTGCACCCGGGCCGGTCGCAAAGAGGCGTAATGTTACATTGAACCGCGCTCGCGACAAGACAGGCATTCCCTGTCTTCAAGGGGCGCCGGGAGCGCAGGCGGCCGGGCGTTTGGACCGTGGCGTCAAATCGCGGGATAATGCGCGAGTCCGCAATCCGATTTTCTCCCTAACCTAGGAAGGCTCAAATGGAACTCAAGAACAGCAC
>JAKAIH010000531.1 GCA_021825225.1 Pseudomonadota bacterium | reverse complement strand
GTATTTCAGCGCATTCCCCAGTCCATTCCCGAGAATCAGCCGGAGCGCCTCCGCTGAAGCACTAAGGAAAAGCGGCGCGACTTCATCGAGTCCGAGATCGATGCCCCTGGCCTCGGCCAATGGCAAGTATTCTGCAATCAGTTCGCGCGCCATTGCGGATACATCGACGTCCGCCTCGGTGGCAGGTCCGGCTTGTGTTCTGGCAAGGTTCAGCAGTTGCTCGGTCAGGTGCCGCGCGCGTTCGATACCCGCTTGCAGCGGAATCACGCGCTCGCGTAAAGCTTCGAGAGACCCAGCATGCCGCAAATTCTGCGCCTGGACCGACAAAGCGGTAAGCGGGCTTCTGAGCTCATGCGCCGCGTCGGCGATAAAGCGCCGCTGCTGCTCCAGCATGCGATTGATGCGTTCAAGCAGCCGGTTGATCGCTTGCACGAAGGGGGCAACCTCTTCCGGCACCTGGGCGACGGGCAGCGCCGCCGGACGATCTTCCGGCTGGGCATCGGCCACGTGGGCGAGGGCACGAACCGGCGCCAGGCTGGCGCGGACCAGGTACCTGGAAAAAAAGGACAACAGGGGAATCAGCACCAGCAAGGGCAGCAGGGTACGCAAGGCGCTGGAGCGGGCGGCTTCGCTGCGTATCTGCGTAGCCTGGGCCACGGCGATGCGTTCGCCCGACTTTACGGTGCGGACATATACACGCCACTGCGTTCTCCCGACATCAAGCGTGTGGAATCCTGCCGACAGATCCACCGGCAGAGCAATCCGTGCCGGGTCAAGAGCAGCAGACGCTGCAAGCCGCTGAACGACAATGCGCGCTTCGGGGTCCTCATCCATTGCGCCTAGGGAGCGCTGCCCGTCGGAGGGCAGGCGATCCGCATCCGCCAGGGTAGCGATCTGGCGCAGGGAGTCGTCCTGAAACTCCTGCGCTTCGTCGTAGGCAAACCAGAACGAAACTGCGGCGGCGAGAAACCCGGTGGCCACGATGACGATGCTCAGCCAGATCGACAGGCGTTGTTGCAGGGAGTTGCTCACGGATTGCTCCTACCTTATGTGGCCTTGCGCATTAACGTGCCCCCTCATGGCGAGGCGAGGCGAATCTTCCCCATCGGTTTGGCGCTTAGTCCGCGTTGGGTCCTTCTAGGGAATCACTGGATTCTCAACCAACAGCATCACGATGCCGCGCTCTTCCCGATTCTCCGCCGGCAGCCGCTGATTTTGTAGATCCCGTTGCAGAATATGCAGCGGCCTGGCGAAATCCGACCCGGTCTCGGCAAGCGTCACCATTCCGCTTGGATGACGTAGCCGTTCAGTCGTCACCATACCATTCCAGAGTGGCTGCGACCGTCCGCCTGCGACGGTATCGACTACATCGCGCACTGGCCAGAGTCGAATCACGATGCGTTCGCGCGAACTTATCGTTTTAATAAAGGTCAGTTTTTCCGCCTCCCCGTGATCGAATTTTGGCAGCACCGGGAGTTGCTCGATCGCAGGATTAGGCAACAGCCACAGCAATATCGTTTTCGCCGCCCAAGGTTGCGGAGCCTGCCACCCGGCCGCCGTGAGCGTGCCGGCAATCTGTCCGGCTGTTCCGATCCATTGAACCGAAAAAGGTTCTTCGATTTCGCCGCCGAGGTCGGAACGCGCGAACGGCAGGCTGCGCCAGCCACCGGCCCGCCAGTCGGCGAGCGGTATGCTTTCCAATTTGGGCCGATAAGCGTAGCGCGCGACATCGACGCCGTGATGAGGCCAGACATACCCGCCGCCGGCCAGGGTGAGCGTCGTGAAGACAACCAGCAACAGCGGCCATGCGCGCAGCGGCTCGCGGCGCACGTGGTAAGTATAGGCAATGCCCAGCAGCGTAATCCAGGCGAGGCCGAGACTGAGGCTTGCCAGCACGTCCGAAAACCAGTGAACCCCCAGATAAAGCCGTGAGAATGCAATCAGCACGATCACCACGGTGGCCAGCAGCGTGACTCCGGTCTTCGTTCTGACAGACTTGCCGCGCGCCAGCAAAAACGCCATGAAACCGTAAACGACGATGCTCAATGCCGCGTGTCCGCTCGGAAATGAAAATTGCTCGATGCCGGTATAAATATTGTTCGGGCGCGCCCGGCCGAGCGAGTACTTCAGCACCCACACAAGAATTTCAGCAAAACCTGCCGCCGCCAGCCAATAGCCCAGGGTGCGCCAATAGCGCATAAGAGCGAAAAATACCGACACCGCGATAATGACAGGGATGGTACCGGCCGCTCCACCCAATCCGGTAGCGGTGATCATGACGCTATCCCACCATTCGGTTCGCAGTCCCTGGATTACGGTATAAACCGTTTGATCGAACTGAACGAGAGGATCGTTCGCAAGAATGTCCTGCAAAATACCCAAAAATAACCAAGTGCTGCCAATCAACAGCACCGCGGCGGCCAGAAGAGATTTGGATTCCGATCTGGCGGGATCGAACAGCGAAAGGAGCATACGTGACAGCGGCCCCGGCTGGCTACGTGCGCGCCCGACAACGCGATCCCGCAGCGATTGAATATACGGCCAGAGGATGGTGAAGACGAATCGCACAAGCCTGCTGATCGCCCACAAAAAAACCGCGATTATGACCAGCATAATGGACAGCCGTGAAC
>JAKAIH010000530.1 GCA_021825225.1 Pseudomonadota bacterium | reverse complement strand
AAGCGCAGCATCCGGACATCCTTCTCTTTTACCGCATGGGCGATTTCTACGAGCTGTTCCACGAGGACGCGGAGAAAGCGGCGCGGCTGCTCGACATTACGCTGACCACGCGCGGCGCTTCCGCCGGCGCGCCGATCAAAATGGCCGGCGTGCCGTATCACGCGGTCGAGCAATACCTCGCCAAACTGCTCAAGCTGGGCGAGTCGGTGGCGATCTGCGAGCAGATCGGCGATCCGAATACCTCCAAAGGCCCGGTGGAGCGCGCGGTCACGCGCATCGTCACGCCGGGGACGCTCACCGATTCGGCCCTGCTCGACGAAAAATCCGACAACCTGCTGCTCGCGCTCGCAGTCGAGAACAACAACGTCGGCCTCGCGTGGTTAAGTCTCGCCAGCGGCGAGCTGCGTGTGGCGGAGATCCCGCAGCGCCTGCTCGCGGGCGAACTCACGCGCCTGCGCCCGGCGGAAATCCTGGTTGCCGATCGCGGTCCGCTTTCTGCCCTGAATGGCGCCGCCGCGCTGACGCGCCTGCCCGAATGGCATTTCGACTACGCTGCCGCGCGCGAGCAGCTGCTCAAGCATTTCAGCGTGCACTCGCTCGCCGGCTTCGGCTGCGAGGACCTGCGGCCGGCCATCGCCGCAGCCGGCGCGCTGCTCGAATACGCGAAGAAGACCCAGGGCCAGGCGCTGTCGCACGTGAATGCCTTGCGCGCGGAGCGCGCAGACGACTACGTGCGCATGGATGCGGCCACCAGGCGCAATCTCGAACTCACCGAAACCCTGCGCGGCACCCCGGCGCCGACGCTCTACAGCCTGCTCGACGGCTGCGCCACCGGCATGGGCAGCCGCCTCCTGCGCCACTGGCTGCATCACCCCTTGCGCGACCGTGCCGTGCTCGCGAACCGCCACGAGGCGGTGGAGGAACTCGCGCAAAGCGCGAGCGCGGCCCTGCGCGACGCGCTGCGCCGCATCGCCGACGTCGAGCGCATCAGCGCACGCATCGCGCTGAAGAGCGCGCGCCCGCGCGATCTCTCCGGCCTGCGCGACAGCCTCGCCGCCCTGCCCGCGCTCGCCGCGTTGGTGGCCGGCGCTGCCGCACCGCGCCTGTCCGAGCTGCGCGCCGGCCTCGCGGTGCCGCCGGAGGGCGCCTCGCTGCTCGTGCGGGCGATCCTGCCCGAGCCCGCTGCGCTGCTGCGCGAAGGCGGCGTCATCAACGACGGCTACGACGCCGATCTCGACGAATTGCGCGCGCTGCAGACCAATTCGAGCGAATTCCTGGTCGCGCTCGAAGCGCGCGAGCGCGAGCGCACCGGCATCCCCAACCTCAAGGTCGAATACAACCGCGTGCACGGCTTCTACATCGAAGTCACCCACGCGCACGTGGAAAAAATTCCCGCCGATTACCGCCGGCGGCAGACGCTGAAGAACGCCGAGCGCTATATCACGCCGGAACTCAAGACCTTCGAGGACAAGGCGCTGTCGGCGCAGGAGCGCGCACTGGCCCTGGAAAAAGCGCTGTACGAGCAGCTGCTGCAGTATCTGCAGCCGCATATTCCGGACCTGCAGCGCATCGCGCGCAGCCTGGCCGAACTGGATCTGCTCCACTCGTTCGCCGCCGACAGCCTGCGCCTCAATTGGTGCCGGCCGCAGTTCGTGGCCGAGCCGCTGCTCGAAATCGAGGCCGGGCGCCATCCGGTGGTCGAAGCGCAGGTGGACCAGTTCATCGCCAACGACTGCCGCCTCAACGCGACGCGCCAGCTGCTCCTGATCACCGGGCCGAACATGGGCGGCAAATCCACCTACATGCGCCAGGTGGCGCTGATCGCACTGCTCGCCCACATCGGCGCCTTCGTGCCCGCGCGCGCGGCGCGCCTGGGCCCGATCGACCAGATTTTCACGCGCATCGGCGCCGCCGACGACCTCGCCGGCGGCCGGTCCACGTTCATGGTGGAAATGACCGAAAGCGCCAACATCCTGCACAACGCGACTGCGACCAGCCTGGTGCTCATGGACGAAGTCGGCCGCGGCACCTCGACCTTCGACGGCCTCGCGCTGGCCTGGGCCATCGCACGCCATCTCATCGAAAAGAATCGCAGCTATACCCTGTTCGCGACGCACTACTTCGAACTCACGCGGCTGGCCCTCGAATACCGCGAAGCCGCGAACATCCACCTCGATGCAGTCGAGCACAAGGATTCGATCGTGTTCCTGCACGCGGTCGAGGAAGGCCCGGCGTCGCAAAGCTACGGATTACAGGTCGCGGCGCTCGCCGGCGTGCCCGGCAGCGTGACGCGGGCGGCGAAGCGCTATCTGCTGCAGCTGGAGCAGCAAAGTCTCACCAGCGGCGGCCAGACCGATTTGTTTGCCGGCGCCGCGCCGGAGGCCGAGAGCGAGCCGCATCCGGCGCTGGATCTGCTCGCGACGATCAAGCCCGACGAGCTGAGCCCTAAGGAAGCGCTGGAAATCCTGTACAAGTTGAAGAGCCTGTGATGCGTGCGCTTCTGTTGCTTGCGTTGATGCTGCTTGCCGGGCCGGCCTCTGCCGAAACGTCCGCGCGCTTTTCCTTCGCCATCGTCGGCGATGCGCCCTACAACACCCTCGAAGAAGCCATGTTCGCGCAGGTGCTGCACGAGACCAACCAGG
>JAKAIH010000025.1 GCA_021825225.1 Pseudomonadota bacterium | reverse complement strand
CCACTTCTGCGACAAGACCAGGCCGGCTTCGATGGTCTTGCCGAGGCCGACTTCATCGGCCAGCAACGCACCTTTGGAAAGCGGCGACCTGAAAGCGAACAGCGCCGCATCGATCTGGTGCGGGTTAAGATCGACTTGCGCGTCCACCAGCGCCGCCGCCAGCTTTTCGACGCTGTCGGGCGGGCAGCGGCGAGTGAGCTGATGGGCGATGTACTTGGCGTGGTAATCCGTTAGCTCCATGCTCGCCTTGCGATTAGATTCCTGCGGCCGTGTGGTGGTCGGTTTTCACCGGGAACTCGCGGGTCGCCGCGCCGCTGGCGGCGTGGATGTTGGCTTCGCTCATGGACTGCATCGATCAGCCGGCGCTTGTAAGCAGCTTGTCGATCTCGGCCCGGGCGCGTTCTTCCAGCTTATTCGCCACGTGGTCTCTCCTCAGCACGAAAGGATACCACCACGGGCCCGCGACGGACGTAGTGAAGTGGGGCTTAGGCCGAATGGTCTAGATCGAGCGATGCCGCGGCCCCTGCGGTTTGGAATGTAGTGCAAGTGGCAAAGCTGATCACAAGGACCAGAGTCTCTCTGGCCCTTGCCGTTTTTATCGCGGCGGCCGCTGTCGCCGCGTTCAGCCCCCGGCGGCCGGCGCGGGAGCGGGTGGTGCGGCGGCGGCATTGCGCGCATGCTCGGTGGCGAGCAGCAGATACATCGCCGGCACCACGAACAGCGTGAACAGCGTGCCGATGGCGATGCCGGTGGCGATCACCAGGCCCATGTCGAAGCGGCTGATCGCGCCGGCGCCGCTGGCGGTGAGCAGCGGCAGCACGCCGAGCACCATGGCCGCGGTGGTCATCAGGATCGGCCGCAGGCGGATGCCGGCGGCGTGCTCGATCGCCTCGCGTTTGGGCAGTCCCTGCAGCTGCAGTTTGTTCGCGAACTCGACGATTAGGATGCCGTGCTTGCTGATCAGGCCGATCAGAGTCACCAGGCCGACCTCGGTGTAGATGTTCAGGCTCGCGCCGCCGACTCCGAGCGCGATGAATATCAGCGCGCCGCAGATCGACATCGGCACCGACACCAGGATGATGGTCGGATCGCGGAAGCTCTCGAACAGCGCCGCGAGCGTAAGGAAAATGATGACCAGCGCGAAGAAGAAGGTCACCACCAGCGCGCTCGATTCCTGCACGAACTGGCGCGACTGGCCGGAATAATCCACGGTGTAGCCCTGCGGCAGCGTGCGTGCGGCAAGGTCCTGCAGGTAGCCGAGCGCTTCGCCCTGGGTCACGCCGGGGAAGGGCACGCCGGACACGGTGGCCGCGTTGAGCTGCTGGAAGTGGTTCACCGACTGCGGCACGGTGACGGTCTCGATGTGCGCGACGGTCGAAAGCGGCACCATGTCGCCGCCGGCGCTGCGCAGGTAGTAGCCGGCAAGCTGGTCCGGGTTGAGGCGCTCGGTCTGCTGCACCTGCGGAATCACTTTGTAGGAGCGGCCGTAGAGACTGAAGTAATTGACGTAGCCGCCGCCGAGCATGGAGCCCAGTGCGTTGCCGATGTCGCTCATCTGCAGCCCGAGCTGCGCAGCGAGCTCGCGATTGATGACGATCTTCGACTGCGGCAGATCGTAGTGCAGGTCCTTGTCGACGAAAATGAACATGCCGCTCTTCTGCGCCTGCTGCAAAAAGGCGTCGGCGACCTCGTTCAGGCGCTCGAAGGGCTCGGTGGTCTGGATCACGAACTGGATCGGCAAGCCGAAGGCGCCCGGCAGCGGCGGCGGCTGGAATGCGACCACGCGCACGCCGGCGATGTGCGCCAGCGCCCCCTGCACCTCGGGCTGCAGCTGCGCCGCAGTCTTCGCGCGCTCGTCCCAGGGCTTCAGTACCTGGCCTGCGATCGACTGGCCAGGCATGTCGAGCTGGAACACGTGGTCGGTTTCGGGGAAGCGGGCAAAGGCCTCATATACCGCGTGCGAGTACAGCTGCCGCTGCTGCAGCGTCGCGTTGGGCGCCGCGGTGGAGACGGTGATGATCACGCCCTGATCTTCCTGCGGCGCAAGCTCGGATTTCGCGCCGGCGTAGAGGAAGTAGATGCTGCCGAGCACGATCAGCGCGAACACCGCGGTCACCGAAATGTAGTTCAGCGTGCCATGCAGCAGCCGCTCGTAGCGCCGGTGCAGCGCCTCGAAAGCGCGGTCGAGGAACAGCACCAGGCGCGCTTCGACGCCGTGCCCTGAGGGGTCGTGCGCTTTGAGCAGGCGCGAACACATCATCGGCGAGAGCGTCAGCGCGACCAGCGCCGAGATCGTCACCGCGCCGACCAGCGTGAACGCGAACTCGGTGAACAGCGCCCCGGTGAGTCCGCCGAGGAAACCGATCGGCACATAGACCGCCACCAGCACCACGGTCATCGCAATGATCGGGTTGGCGAGCTCGCGCGCGGCGGTGATCGCCGCCTGCATCGGCCGCAGGCCCTCCTCCAGGTGCCGGTTGACGTTTTCCACCACGATGATGGCGTCGTCCACCACCAGCCCGATCGCCAGCACCAGCGCGAGCAGCGTGAGCAGGTTGATGGAGAAGCCGGCCGCGAGCATGACGCCGAAGGTGCCCACCAGCGACAGCGGGATCGCGATCGTCGGGATCGCCACCGAGCGCACCGAACCGAGGAAGGCGTACACCACCAGCGTGACGATCAGCAGCGCCTCGGCCAGGGTCTTCACCACCTCGATGATCGAGCTGGTGACGAACTTGGTCGAGTCGTAGACGATCTTCCCCTCCAGCCCGCGCGGCAGCTGCGACTGGATGCCGGGGAAGACATTGCGCACGCGCGCTATCACGTCGAGCAGGTTCGCCGCGGGCGCCACCTGGATGCCGATGTAGACCGCCTTCTTGCCGTCGAAGCCGACCTCGGACTCGTAGTCTTCGGCGCCCAGCGTGACATGGGCCACGTCTTCCAGCCGCACCACGGCGCCGGCCTGCTGCTTCACCACCATCTTGCGGAACTCATCGAGCGAGTGCAGGCCGGTGGTGGCGGTGAGGATCTGCTGCACCATCTGTCCCTTGGTGGTGCCGACCGCGGAGAGGAAGTCGTTCGCGGCGAGCGCGGCGCGCACGTCGGCGGCGGTGAGGCCGTAGGCGGCGAGCTTCACCGGGTCGAGCCAGGCGCGCAGGGCGAACAGCTTCGCCCCGAGGATCTCGGCGGTCTGCACGCCTTCCACCGCCTGCAGCTTGGGCTGTACCGCGCGGATCAGATAGTCGGTGATTTTGTTGGGCGGCAGCACGTCGCTGGCGAAGCCGATGTACATGGCGTCTGTCGTTTGGCCGATTTTCACGTTGAGCGTGGGCTGCTGCGAGCCCTGCGGCAGCTGGTTGAGCACCGCGTTCACCTTGGTGTTGATTTCGGTGAGCGCTTTGTCGTGATCGTAATTCAGCCGCAGGTTCGCGGTGATGGTGCTCACGTTGGGCGTGCTCGACGACGTCATGTAGTCGATGCCGTTCGCCTGCGCGATCGAATTTTCCAGCGGCGTGGTGATGAAGCCCGCCACCAGATTCGCGTCCGCACCGGTATATATCGTCTGCACCGTGACCACGGCGTTCTGCGTTTGCGGAAATTGCAGCACCGGCAGCAACTGCACCGAGCGCAGTCCGATCACCAGCAGCATCAGGCTCACCACGCTCGCGAGCACCGGCCGGCGGATGAAGATATCGGTGAATTTCATCGCCGCGCCGTCACTGGTCCACGGGACGCGGCGCCGCGTCGTTGGCAGGCTGGATGTCGTTATTGACCAGCACCTGCGCGCCGCTGCGCAGCTTGATCTGGCCCGAAGTCACCACGATTTCCCCCTCGGCCAAGCCCGAGAGCACCGCCACCTGGTCGCCGCGCGTCGCGCCGGTGGTGACGAATTTCTGCTGCGCCACGAGTTCGGCCTTGCCGTCGGCGCCCTTCTTGTCCTCGAGCACGAACACGGTGTTGCCGTAGGGATTGAAGGAAATCGCCGTCTGCGGCAGCGTCAGCAGACGCTGCGGCCCGCCCAGCGCGGTTTCCACGGTCGCGAACATGCCGGGCAGCAGCAGCCGCTTCGGGTTGCGCACTGTCGCGCGTACCTTGACGTTGCGCGTCGCCGCGTCTACCTTGGCATCGAGCGCGGCGACGTGGCCCGCGAAGCGCTCGCCCGGATAGCTGCTGCTGGTCACGACCACCTTCTGGCCCACGCTGTAATGCGCCAGCGCGGTCTGCGGCACGAGAAAGTCGGCGAATACCGGGTCGAGCGCCTGCAGCGTCACGATTTTCGTGCCCGGGCTCAGGTACTGGCCCAGATCGACGGCGCGGATCCCGACGCGGCCGGCGAAGGGTGCGCGGATCAACTTCTTCGCTACCAGCGCCTGCTGCTCCTCCACCTGCGCCTTGGCGCTCTTCTCGGCGGCGGCATCGGCATCGAGCGCCGCCTGGCTCACCGCCTTCACCTTGAACTGCTCGGCATCGCGGCGGTAAGTGCTCGCGGCGAGCGCTGCCGCCGCCTCGAGCGACTTCAGCCTGGCCGCGTCGGCGTCGGCGTTCAGCTGCACGAGCGGCGTTCCGGCCTTGACCTGCTCGCCCGACTGGAAGCGGATGGCCTGCACGATGCCGGCGACTTCGGGGGCGAGGTCGGCGCCGCGCACCGCGACCAGGGTGGCCACGGCGCGCTCCTCGGTCTGCCATTGCTCGTATCCGACCTTGATGGTCGACACCGTCTGCGGCGGCTGGCCGGCGCTCATGTACTTGCGGATCATCTTCGACTTGAATGCCTGAAAACCGAAGATGCCGCCAAAAACGATGCCGGTGAGTACCAGCATCAATACCATGCGCCTGATCATCGTTGCACGCTCCCTTTCTCCACGTTTGCGCCGTGCTGCCACCAGCCGCCGCCCAATGCCTGGTACAGCGCGGCGGTGTCGGCAAAGCGCGCCGCCTGCGCCTGGGCGAGGCCGATGCCTGCCTGCCGGGCCTGCCGCTCGGCATTGAGCAGCACGAGGTAGCTCACTGAGCCGAGTTCGAACTGCGCCCGCGCGAGTGCGAGACTGGCGCGCGCAGTCGCCTCGGCTTCGGCCTGCGCCTTGAGCGTGCGCGCGTCCCCGTCGAGCGCATCGAGCACATCGGCGACATTGCGCAGCGCCGCGAGCACCGTCTGCCGGTATTGCGCGTAGGCTTGGTCGTAGGCGGCGACGGCCGCGCGTTTCTGCGCCTCGAGCTTGCCTGCATGGAACACCGGCTGCAGCAGGGCAGCGCCCAGGTTCCATGCCGTGGTTGCGCCGCCGAACAGGTCTGCGGTCCGGGTTGCCGCCGTGCCGTAGGTCGCGCTCAGCGTGAGCTGCGGATACTTCGCCGCCTCGGCAACGCCGACCTCGGCGCTCGCCCGGTGCAACAGCGCCTCGGCGGCGCGGATGTCGGGGCGCTGGCGCGCGAGCTCCGAGGGCAGGCTAAGCGGCAGCTCGTGCGGCAGTTGCATCTGCGCCAGTTCCGATTCGGGCAGGCCCGCGTCCGCGGGGAAGCGGCCGACCAGCGCGGCGAGCGCATTGCGCGTCTGCGCCAGGGCCTTTTCCAGCGGGGGCAGCGTGGCGCGCGCCTGCGCGAGCTGCGCGCGCTGCGCCAGCACCTCGGCGCGCGCCACGGCGCCGAGTGCGAACTGCTTTTGCACCAGAGCCAGAATCGCTTCCTGCGCGCGCAGTACCTCGTGCGTGGCGCGGATCTGCGCGCGCAGCGAGGCCTCCTGCACGGCGGCGGTGACGACATTGCCGCTGAGCGTCAGGTAGGCCGCCTCGAGCTGCAGCCGCTGGTAATCGATTTGCGCAAGCAGCGCCTCCAGCTCGCGCCGCGCGCCGCCGGCAAGGTCGAGCGCATAGGACACGCTGACCGAGGCGTTGTACAGCGTATACAGGTTGGCGGGGGCGTTCGGCAGGCCGGACGAAGCGCCGGTGCTGCGCTGGCGTCTCGCCCCGGCAGCAGCGTCCACGCCGGGGTAGAGCACCGAGTACTGCGCATTCAGGTTCTCCTGCGCCTGAGTGAGCGCGGCCCGTGCCGCATCCAGCGTCGGATTGTCTGCCAGCGCGGTGCGCACCAGTTTGGTCAGTGCCTCCGAATGGAACAGATCCCACCAGTCGGACGGAATCTCCCCTGAGGGCGCGAAACGCTGCGCCCTGCCGTAAGCGCTGTCGGCGCTCGCCGTTTGCGCCGGTTGCGGCGCCTCCGTATAGCGCGGGGCCCGCGGCGCATCCGGCGGCTTGTAGTTCGGTCCCACCGGCGCGCAGGCGGCGAGCGCCAGGAGCAAGGACCCCAGGGCACCGATACGCCTGGCGCCTGCCGCTGGAGCAAAGGTAATGGCTCGCATGTTGCCGAATGTCTCCGTGCCGCACAGAATATCGCGGGTGTAGAGTTGCTTGCAAAACGAGGGAATGTTTCCCCCCGTGCCCCCTAAGCCGGAGCGCAACAAAACGATTGTTGTTGCGGATTCCAGGTGGGAACAAACAAAACGAGGGGACGCGTCCCCTCGTATTTCCTCAATTCAGCCGCTCGTCCGCCGCCGCGTTGCCGCTGGCGGCCTGACCGCACTGTACCCACGATGGGCGCTGCGCGCAACCGGGCAAATCCCTGAGTCCGGCCCTGCCGCTCATGCAGAACCTGGCCAGGATTCCGTTCCGCGGTTTCGCGCGCGCGCGAGGGGCATCTGCCGCGCGTTTTCGTCTATGATGCGAAGCCGACGGACGATGCTGCGACAGCCGTTGCACCAGGTCTTGGTCCGTGATCCATGCGCGAGGTATTCCCTTGGTATTGCTGCATGCATTGATGCAGGGCCTCATCGCCGCATCCGCGTTTCTCCTGCCGTGGGAATTGTCGCCCACGCTGCTTGTTTCCTGCGCCGGCGCGCTCATCCTCTATTGGCGCGGCTTGCGCCGGGTGCGCGCGGCGGAGCGCCCTGCGCCGGGCCGGCGCATCGCGTTCTTCAGCGGGCTGCTGCTCGTGTATTTCGTGATGCAGACGCGTTTCGATTATCTGTCGCAGCACATGTTTTACCTGCACCGGCTGCAGCATCTGGTGCTGCATCACCTCGGGCCGTTCCTGATCGCCCTGTCGCAGCCGCTGACGGTACTGGCGCGCGGGCTGCCGGCGCGCATCCGGCCCGCCGCGATCGCGCGCATCTGGCGCCTGCCGGTAATTCGGGTCGCTTACCGGCTGTTGCAGAACGCCCTGGTCGCGCCGCTGCTGTTTGTCGGCCTCATCTGGTTCTGGCTGACCTCGCGCATACACTTCGACGCGATGCTGAGCGATCCGCTGTACTGGGTGATGAACTGGAGCATGCTGATCGACGGGCTGCTGTTCTGGATACTGATGCTCGATCCGCGGCCCCGGCGGGAGGGTGCGCTGCTCGGATTCGGCTCGCGCATCCTCATTGTGCTCGCCGCGATGGTGCCGCAAATGCTGATCGGCGCGCACATTGCGCTGAGCAATCGGGACCTGTATGACGTCTACGCCGTATGCGGACGGGCATGGGAGATCGACCCGCTCCTGGACCAGCACCTGGGCGGGCTGATCACCTGGATTCCGGCGGCGATGATGCACGTGATCGCTGCGCTCGTTCTGATCGGGCGCTGGGCCCGCCACGACCGGAACGAAACGCATCGGATGCGTGCGCCGACATCTTCCAACTCCGGGCGTGCCTGATGTGGCGCAGCCGGAAATGGGCGCTTGCAGCGCTGCTCGCAGCGGGCCTGCTCTCGGCCTGCAGCGGCGAAGGTGCCTGGCGCACGCACGACATTTTCAAGCTCGTGCCGGATCTCGCGTTTTCCCTCAATGACGATCGCGGACGCAGCGTGAGCGCGCAGGACTACCGCGGCAAGGTGACGCTGCTGTTTTTCGGCTACACGCATTGCGAGGACGTCTGTCCCGAGACGCTGGCGCAGCTTGCGCAAACACTGCGCGCAAGCGGCAGCGGCCGCGACGATGCGCGCGTGCTTTTCGTCACGGTCGATCCGGCGCGCGACTCGACCGCGGTCATGCACGGGTATGTGCAGGCGTTCGGGCCGCAGTTCGTCGGCCTGCGCGGCGATGCGGCGGCCCTCGACGCGCTTGCGCGCCGCTACCGCGTGAGCTATTCGCTGGGCAAGCCGGATGCGCAGGGGCGCTACGAGGTGACGCATGGCAGCGCGGTATTCGTGTTCGACCGCGAGGGCCGTGCACGGCTGGTGTTTACGGTGAAAGACACGCCGGCCGCGATGGCGCAGGATCTGCGCCGCGTGTTATTCGATTCCGGCGCGGGCGCGGGCGCAGGCTGAGGCGGCGGGTGGTCTTCCCGGCAATCGCGCGCATGGCGCAGGCCACCGGGTTTGCGTCATTCGCGCGATTGCAGTGTATCCGCCAGCCACGCCCTTACCGCCGCGACGTCGCGCAGGCGGTAGCGGGCGCAACTCCTGCCCCTGCCGACTTTGATCGAGACTCCGCGCAGCCTGTTTACGGCGGCGAAGCCGTGCTCGTCGTTGAGATCGTCGCCGATGAATACCGGACGTCGCCCCTTGAATGGCGGTTCGGCCAGATAGTGCTCGACGGTCTTGCCCTTGTTCGTACCGGCTGGCTTGAGCTCCGCCACGCGCTTGCCGAGCTGTAGCTCGAATCCGGAACCTGCGGCCGCAGCCAGGCGCGCCATCAGGCGCTGCGCGTAGGCCGCCAGATGCGGCGCCAGCCGATAATGCAGCGCCAGCGTCAAGCCCTTGTCCTCGAGCAGCAGTCCGGGATGGCGCGCGAGTATTGGCGCCAGCGCCTGCGTGATCGTGCGCCGGGCCGCCGCCGGCGCCGCCGCAACGCGGTGCAGCCGTCCGCGCGCATCGCGACGCTCCAGACCGTGCTGCCCGGCCAGCGGGAGGCGCAGCCGGCCCAGGCGCTGCCGCATGAACGACAGCGCGCGGCCGCTGACCAACGCCACCGCGCCGCCGCTCGCGCGGTGCAGGCGCGCGATCAGATCGAGCAGCGCGGCATCGACGCGGACGGCGTCGGGCGTGTCGGCGATTTCGATCAGGGTGCCGTCGACATCGAGAAAATAGGCCCAGTCAAGCTGCGGCGCCGGCGGCAAATCGGCACGCGCCATGCTCAAGTCTCCACGCCTCCGCTCCTGCCGATCAGGCGCCCGCGCCGGCGCATCGCGGCCGCGTCGAGCAGCATGCGGCCGGCCCAGCGGAATACGTTGAACTCGGCCACGAGGCCGCGCATCAGGCGCATGCGGTCGCGCTGTTCGGTCGCCGGCATTTTCAAGGCCAGAAGCAGCGCGGCGGCGCACTGATCCGCATCGTAGGGATTCACGATCAGGGCCTCGGGCAATTCCCGCGCGGCGCCGGTGAACTGCGACAGGATCAGCACGCCGCGCTCGTCGTCGCGGGCCGCGACGAATTCCTTGGCGACCAGGTTCATGCCGTCGTGCAGGCTGCTCACGAAGCACAGATCGGCGGCGCGGAAATACTCGTAGACCTCGCGCGGCTCGTGGTGTTCGACTTTGAGTACGATCGGCGGCGGTCCCTGGCTCTTGAAGCGAGTGTTGATGCGCGTGGCCATGGCGCGCACCTGCGCCTCGTGCTGCTGGTATTCCTCGATGCCCGCACGCGTCGGCGCGGCGATCTGCACGAAGCTGAAACGGCCGATCCACTCGGGATTGAGTTCCAGCAGGCGCTCGATCGCGCGGAAGCGCTCGACGATGCCTTTGGTGTAATCGAGCCGGTCGACGCCGATGCCGAGCATGAGTTCGGGCGGCAGATCGTTCTGTTCGCGTATGCCGCTGCGGCAATCCGCGACGCTCTTTTGCAGCATCTCCGCCTCCGGCGGCCAGGCGATCGATATCGGGTAACGGCGCACGGCCGTGAGCTTGCCGCCGAAGGAGACGGTGAAAGACTCCCGGTCGACCCGCGCCTCGAGAAAACGATCCACCGTATCGACGAAATTGTTGCAATGGAACTGGGTGTGAAAGCCCAGAATGCTGCTGCCCAGCAGCCCGGCCACCACTTCGTCGCGCCAGGGGCAGATGGCGAAGGACTCCGGGTTGGGCCAGGGAATGTGCCAGAAAGTGATGATGGTCGCATCCGGCAGTTCCTCGCGGATCATGCTCGGCAGCAGCGCGAAATGATAATCCTGCACCAGCACGATCGGGGCTTTGGTCTTGGCTTCGCCCGCCACCGCCTTGGCGAATTTGCGGTTGACCGCGACGTACTGGGCCCAGTCGCCGGAGCGGAAAGTGGGGCGCACATGCGCGATGTGGCACAGCGGCCACATGCCTTCGTTGGCGAAGCCGTAGTAGTAGCCGGCCTCCTCCTCGGCGGTCAGCCAGACGCGGCGGATGCGGTAGGCGGGTTTGTCCGGCGGCACCGCGACGCGGTCGTGCCGGTCGACCACCTCGCGGTCGGCCGAGCCGCTGCCGTGCGCGATCCAGGTTCCCGAGCAGGCGCGCATGATCGGCTCCAGCGCCGTGACCAGGCCGCTTGCGGGCCGCTGCGCCTCGATGTGGTCGCCGCGGCGCTGGTGGATATAGGGCTCGCGGTTGGAAACCACGATGATGTCTTCGCCGCGCAATTCGCCGCGCAGAATCGCGCGCAGCGATTCCGCGGTCCAGGTGATCTGGTCTTCGTCGCGCGCGCGCGCGTCCGATTCGAGTTCGCGGATCAGCCGCTGCAGATCGCGCGCGATGGGCTTGAATTCGGGCAGGTTCGGCTGGGCAGCCCCAGGCTGGCGCAGCAGCCCTTCGCCGCGCAGCAGCGAGCGCATGCCGGCCATCCAGCCGCGCCAGGAGAGTTGCGCGATGATCACCGTGACCAGCGACACCACCGCTGCCAGGCCCATGAACAGGTAGAACAGGTAGCGCTTGGTTTCCTCGCTGCGACGCGTAACGAAGCTCATGTCGTGCACCAGCACCAGGCGGCCTTCCGGCGCCGCCGCGCTGATCATCGGCTGCACCGACACGTGCAAAGGCCCCTTGGCGCTCAGCAGCAGGTGATCGCGCGCCCCTTCCCAGCGGGCCAGTTCGGCGCAGCGGATCTCCGGCGGCAGCGAGCGCGTCGCCAGGGCCCGGGCCGTCGGCGTGGCGCAGTAGCCCACGGCGAACAGCCGTTCGTCCTGGGTCAGGCGGTTGAAGAATTCCAGGATCTTGATGCGCTTGCCGGCCGCCAGCAGTTCCTGCAGCGGTTCCTGGATGGTGTTCACGATCAGCGACGAGCGGCTGTCCAGATCGTGCACGAACCAGCTCAGGGTCAGGCGGTCGACCAGCGGCGCGATGGCATAGGCGATGCCCGCCAGCACCAGCATCAGGGGCAAGACGAAGCGCAGGGAAAGTCGCATATGATTACTTAATCAGCCAAGCTGACCTCGAGAAACGGTGCGTTGCAAGTCAGGGGGAAAACGCGGCTCGCGGCCGGCTGCAATCCCACATTCTGCTCGTCGCGATCGAAATGCGGTGTTCGATCGCGTGAATGCTGAAATCCGCACGCTCGGGCGCGGAAAGGCTCGGGCGCGGAAAATACGGCTACGGACTACCTCGGGCAAATGCACCTGCGGTGAGCCCTGAGTATACCAGCTTGCCACAGGCCATTTCGCCAGCTGTTTGCGGATCGCCTGCAGTCCGCGCCGCCTGCGTCGGCTCGCGCAAGCGCACGCGCATTGCAGCCCGGCCGGCTTTCCCTGCGATGCGGTGCTCTGGTAAGGTGGCGAATCATTCACCAGCAGGGCGGCCGGAATGCCGGCGCCCGGGCAGAACCGCGCATGGGCTTCCCGGCCGTCGGCCGTACCCGATCATTGATATACGCCGCCACCGGCCTGCTGCTCCTGGTGCTGTGGGGGGCGATCGCGTACGCGTTGCACACGGCCAAGCGCGAGTCCATCAGCAAGGTGGACGCCGAGGAACGCAACCTCGCGCGCGGTCTGGCCGAGCACGTCGCATCCTCGGTGCGGGCCATCGACCTGGTGCTGCT
>JAKAIH010000529.1 GCA_021825225.1 Pseudomonadota bacterium | reverse complement strand
CGATTGTCGTGAATCGAGCCGTGCCACCGTCGGCGGCCGGCGGCAATCGCGGCCGGTCGCATCCCCGCTGCGCGGGGCCCCTGCTCCCTGCTCATGCCGCCCACCTTCCCCATCACCCCCGTGCGCCGCTTACTTGACCAGCGTCCAGTTGCCGCCCTTGATTTCGAGCATGCGGAACGCGCTCAGGTTCAGGCCCATGTGATCGGTCGGCGACATATTGAACACCCCGTCGATGCCGACGAAGCCGTGGATGCCCTCGAGCGCATCGCGCACTTTGGCCTTGTCGGTACCGCCGGCCTTCTTGATCGCCTCGACCGTGAGCATCAGGCCGTCCCAGGCGTGGCCGCCAAAGGTCGATACGTCGGACTTGTAGTGCGACTCGTAATCCTTCTTGTAGCTCACCAATACCGCGCGCTGCGGATCGTTAGCGGGCAAAGTATCGGCAACCAGCAAGGCCCCTGCCGGCAGGCGTACGCCCTCGGCGGCGCCGCCGGAGAGCTTGATGTATTCCTTCGAGGCAACGCCATGCGACTGGTACAGCGGCACGGTGATGCCGATCTGACGGTAGTTCTTGGTAACGATCGCCGGCCCGGCACCGAAACCCGCGTTGAGCACCGCCTGCACTCCGGCCGTGTTCTTGATCTTGGTGAGCTGAGCCGTCATGTCGGTGTCGCCGGCACCGTAAGTCTCGTCGGCAAGCACCTCGATCTTGTGCGTCGCCGCCACTTTCAGGCATTCGGCGCGCATCGACTTGTCGAAGCCGCCGTTGCCGGAAATGAGCGCAATCTTGGACAGTTTGCGCGACTGCATGTCGACGAAAATCTTCTCGCACGCCATGCGGTCGGTTTGCGGCGTCTTGAACACCCACTTTTTCACCGGCTCGGTGATAACCACCGCGCCTGCGAGCGAGATGAACGGGATGTGCGCCGCTTCCACCAGCGGTATCACGGCCATGGTTTCTCCGGTGGTCGAGCCGCCCACGATCACGTCGACCTTGTCCTGCTCGATCAGGCGCTTGACGAAGGTGCGCGCTTTTTCCGAGTCGCCCGCCGAGTCGTAGGATACGAGCTGCAGCTTCCTGCCCAGCACGCCGCCCGCGGCATTGATTTTTCCGACATAGAGTTCGAGCGTCTTCTGTTCCGGATCGCCGAGGAATGCCGCGCCGCCGGTGACCGACAGGAAGGCGCCGATTTTGATCGGTTCCTGTGCGACTGCGGAGCCGGTAATCAAGGCAAGGGTTGCGGCTGCCGCGGCCAGGCCGCGCTTAAAGCTGGTTCTCGCTTGCGTGGATTTCATCATACCTCCTCAATGTGGTTGGATGCGCCACCGCTACCCGCCCCGGCTTTTGTTGAATGCTACGCCTTCGGCTCGGTCGCGCCATTTCCGGCAGACGGGGACACTGGCCCAATCTGCCTTGAAACTCGATTATATGGTATTCTCGTACTTAAATGCGTTTTTTGATCCAGATCAGTTTTCCCGCCCGGATGCGGCCGGCCGGGGCAGCGCCATGAGCAGCCCTCAGGCGCCGGGTCCGGCTGCGCCTGAGCTGCGCATACGGCCGGTGGAAGCGGCCGACCTGGGGCAGGTCATCGCCATCGATGCCGAAGTCACCGGCCTGGAAAAGACCGATTATTGGTACGAACTATTCCACCGCTATGGCGGCGGACGCTCCCGCCAGCGCCTGTTCCTGATTGCCGAGACCGGCGACGACATCCAGGGCTTCATCATCGGCGAAGTGCGCGACTGGGAGTTCGGCTCCGCGCCCTGCGGCTGGGTGTTCGGCCTGAACGTGCGCCCCAGCGCGCGGCTGGCCGGAGTCGGCGCGCGCATGCTGGAGGCGGTCTGCGACGGCTTTCGCCACGCCGGCGTGACCAAGGTGCGCACCCTGCTCGCACGCGACAACAGCCTGGTGCTGTCGTTTTTCCGCAGCCAGGGCATGATGGCCGCGCCGTTCATTCCGCTGGAAATGGATCTGGACTGACCGCAGGGATCTGCCGATGAAACTGCAAAAAGGCACCAGCCTCGCCCTGTACAGCGTGCTCGAATTCGCGGCCAATCCGGGACGGCAGCTGTCGGCGGCGGAAATCGCCGAAAAATACGGCGCTTCCGCCCACCACCTCGCCAAAGTGTTGCGCGAACTGGGCCGCGCCGGCCTGGTCGAGTCGGCGCGCGGCGTAGGCGGTGGCTACCGCTTCAGCGGCAACGCCAAACGCCTGACCCTGATGGACGTGATCGAACTGTTCGAGAACATCAGCACGCGCACCGGCGAGAGCGACGAATTCGACGCATCGAGCGACGTCGGCCGCGCGCTGGGCGCGGTAATGACGGAGGTCGACGAAATCGCCCGGGCCACCTTCCGTTCGATCACCGTGGACACCATGCTCAAACTGATCGAGCGCCAGCGTAAAGCAGCCACTGAGGCGCAGGCCGCAAGCAAGACCTAGCCTCGTCCGGCGGGCGATTCCGCAGTCACGCCGTTTCGCCTGCAGCACGCCGAAAGTTTAATCTAGATCAAGACGGCCGCCAGCCGGTTTGAGGATCATCCCGGTTCAAGTAAAAAAAAAAGCGCTCACTTTTCGTATGGGAGGGACCAGTCATGCAAGCAGCACCGGATGCAGCGGAAACAGCACAGCGGCCGGGCCAG
>JAKAIH010000528.1:1809-2655 GCA_021825225.1 Pseudomonadota bacterium | reverse complement strand
GTGATGAAGCTGCTGGAGATCGTGCGCGGCGAGAAGACCGCCAAGGACGTGCTCGCCACCACCATGGCGCTGTCGAAGAAAATCAAGAAGACCGGCGTGGTCTCGGGCGTGTGCGACGGCTTCATCGGCAACCGCATGATCGAGCAGTATTCGCGCCAGGCCGGCTTCCTGCTCGAGGAAGGCTGCCTGCCGGAGCAGGTGGACAAGGCGATCGAGAAGTTCGGCTTCGCCATGGGACCGTTCCGCATGGGCGACATGGCCGGCAACGACATCGGCTGGGCCATCCGCAAGCGCCGCTACGTCGAGCGCCCGGACATGAAATATTCCAGGACCGCCGACCTGCTGTGCGAAATGGGCCGCTACGGGCAAAAGACCAGCGCCGGCTGGTACGACTACAAGCCGGGCGACCGCAAGCCCTATCCTTCGCAGCCGGTCAACGACATGATCATCAAGCACTCCGCCGACATCAAGGTGAAGCGGCGCGCCGTCAGCGACCAGGAGATCGTCGAACGCCTGGTGTACTCGATGGTGAACGAGGCCGCGCGCATCCTCGAGGAAGGCATCGCGCAGCGCGCCTCGGACATCGACATGGTGTATCTCACCGGCTACGGCTTCCCGCTGCACCGCGGCGGCCCGATGTTCTACGCCGACACCGTCGGCCTGCCGAACGTGGTCGCGGCGATGCAGAAATACGCCAAAGGCCGCCACGGCGAGTTCTGGAAGCCGGCCCCGCTGTTGGCCAAGCTCGCCAAGAAGGGCAAAACGTTCAATTGAGCTGCTTTATGTCCGGTGCGTTGAATCTCGCCCTTTGTTGTAGCAATACTGGGATCTTGCGATAAAAACAAC
>JAKAIH010000528.1:0-1799 GCA_021825225.1 Pseudomonadota bacterium | reverse complement strand
CGCGTTTTCTGTACGGATGCGCTTTTTATCCGTACAGAAAACGCGGTTGGCGCGCGTAGCGCGCAAGGTTTTTCGTGGCATATAGCCGAATTCGAAACGCTCTACATAAGCGCTATTTCAGGAGACCCACATGACTGACGCCGTAATCGTTTCCACCGCACGCACCGGCCTCGCCAAGTCCTGGCGCGGTGCCCTCAACATGACCCACGGCGCCAGCATGGGCGGCCACGTGGTCAAGCACGCGATCGAGCGCGCCAAAATCGACCCGGCGGAGGTAGAGGACGTGCTCATGGGCTGCGCCACGCCCGAGGGCGCGACCGGCGCCAACATCGCGCGCCAGATCGCGCTGCGCGCCGGCTGCCCGGTGACCACCGCCGGCGCCACCGTGAACCGCTTCTGCTCCTCCGGCCTGCAGACCATCGCCATGGCTTCGCAGCGCGTCATCGCCAACGAGGGCGATATTTTCGTCGCCGGCGGACTCGAGGCGATTTCCTGTGTACAGAACGAATCGAACCGGCACATGATCCAGGAGGTGTGGCTCAAGCAGAACAAGCCGGAAATTTACTGGACCATGCTGCAGACCGCGGAACAAGTGGCCAAGCGCTACAAGATCCCGCGCGAGGTACAGGACCAATACGGCGCGCGCAGCCAGCAGCGCGCGGCCAAGGCTCAGGCCGAAGGCAGGTTCAACGACGAACTCGTCCCCTTCACCACCACCATGGGCGTGGCCGACAAGGCCTCGGGCATGCTCATAACCAAGGAAGTGACGCTGTCCAGCGACGAAGGCATCCGCGCCGACACCACCTACGAGGGTGTGTCCAAGATCAAACCGGTGTTTCCGGACGGCGTGATCTCGGCGGGCAATGCGAGCCAATTCTCCGACGGCGCGTCTGCCGTGGTGGTGATGAATGCAAAGGTGGCCGAGCACAAGGGCCTCAAGCCTTTAGGCATATTCCGCGGCTTCGCCGTGGCCGGCTGCGAGCCCGACGAAATGGGCATAGGCCCGGTGTTCGCGATCCCGAAGCTGTTGAAGCGCACCGGCATCAGGCTCGAAGACGTCGGCCTGTGGGAGCTGAACGAGGCGTTCGCGGTGCAGGTAATCTACTGCCGCGACAAGCTGGGGCTTCCCGATGAGCGTCTGAACGTGAACGGCGGCGCGATCGCGGTCGGCCATCCCTACGGCATGTCCGGCGCCCGGCTCACCGGCCATGCGCTGATCGAAGGCAAGCGCCGCGGCGCGAAGTACGTGGTCGTGACCATGTGCATAGGCGGCGGCCAGGGCGCGGCCGGACTGTTCGAAGTCGTCTGAGCACGGCAGAAGGATTCACATGGCAAGCACGAAGGTAGTCAGCGACATCGCCGGCAAGGTGTGGAAAATCGAGGCACCTGCCGGCACCAAGGTGGCGCAGGACGATGCCGTGCTGATCCTCGAGTCGATGAAAATGGAAATTCCGGTGCCGGCGCCGCGCGCGGGCACCGTGATCGAAATCTACTTCAAGGAAGGCGAGGTCGTGGGCGAAGGCGATGTAGTCGCGATTATCGAATAGCGCCCCCCGCGGCCCGGCACTAGCGTCCCCAGATGCAATCGAAGATCCTCTCCCGCCGCGACCTCGAATTCATCCTGTACGAATTGCTCGAGGTAGGCTCGCTCTGCAGCCGCGCGCGCTACGCCAACCATACGCGCGAGACCTTCGACGCGGCGCTCGACACCTGCGAGCGCATGGCGACCGAACTGTTCGAGCCGCATTACAGGAAGAGCGACCAGAACGAGCCGCGCGTCTACATCGATGACGACGGCA
>JAKAIH010000527.1 GCA_021825225.1 Pseudomonadota bacterium | reverse complement strand
GGCCGGAGCGGGCGCGCTGCCGGCATTGCGCAAGGGGCACATCACCTTCGCTTCGATGAATAACATCGCCAAGCTCAACCCGGCGCTCATCGGGCTGTGGGCCGAGCTGCTGCTGCAGATCAAGGATGCGCAGCTGCTGCTCGCCACGATTCCGCCCGGGAAGGCGCGCGAGCGCCTGCTGCGCCTGTTCGCGGACAAAGGCGTGGACGCGCGGCGCATCGCATTCAGCGAGCGGCTGCCCAAGGGCGAATTCCACGCATTGCACCGGGAAATCGACATCGCGCTGGATGCCTATCCCTGCAACGGCGGCGCCACCACCTGCGAGACGCTGTGGCTGGGCGTGCCGGTAGTGAGCCTCGCGGGAGAGGAGTTCCGCTCGCGCGCCGGCCTCTCCCTGCTCAGCGCGCTCGGCCTGCCGCAGCTCGCCGCGCGCAATGCTGCGGAGTATCGCGCCATCGCGGCCGGTCTGGCGGCGAACCTGGGCGAACTGCAGCGGCTGCGTGCGAGCTTGCGCGACACCATGCGCAGCTCGCCGCTGTGCGATGCCGCGGCCTACACCGGCGCGCTCGAAGATATCTACCGCGGTATCTGGTGCGAATGGTGCGGCAGGCCGGCCGAACGCTCCGGCTCCCGCCCATGATCGAACAGGCTCTCGCACTGATTCAGTCCGGGCGCGTCGCCGAAGCCGAGCAATTGCTGCGCCGGCAGCTGGTCCAATCGCCCGGGGACGTGGACACACTGCATTACCTCGGTCTGCTGTGCCACCAGAGCGGCCGAGGCGATGAGGCGCGCGCGCTGATCGGCAAGGCGGTCGAGCGCGCGCCCGACACCGCATTCCTGCGCGCCAACTACGCCGAAGTGCTGCGCACGCAGGGTGATCTGGAGGCGGCCGAAATGCAGGCGCGCGCGGCAGTGCGCCTCGAACCGGCGCATCCGAATTTCCTGTTCAACCTGGCCATGGTGCTGCAGGCGCGCGGGCGCCTGGCCGAAGCGCTGGATGCGGGGGAGCGGGCATCGGCCCTCAATCCCGACTGGGTCGAGGCACTAGCCCTTATCGCAAGCCTCTGCTTCGCGCTTGCGCGCCTGGACGAGGCGATCGAATTCGGCCGGCGCGCTTGCGCGCTGCGCCCCGGGGACCCCGCGCTGTTGATCGCACTGATGCGCTACCGCGCCTGGGCTTGCGACTGGCGCGGCCGCGAGGCCGACGTGGCGCAGCTGCAGGCCCAGCTCGCACGCTGGGGCGCACGCCCGCAGGACACGGCTTTCGCCGGCGTCAATCCTTTCGTCGCCTACGAATATCCGCTGCCGCGGCAGACGCGCAATGCGGTCACGCAGGCCTATTGCGACCGCGTATTGCAGGCCGCGGGCGCGCCGTTGCCACCCGCGCCTGCGCGCCCCGCGCGCCCGCGCCTGCGCCTGGGTTACGTGTCGGCGGATTTTCACAGCCATCCGACCATGCATCTGATGCACAGCTTCTTCGGCTTGCACGATCGCAGCCGCTTCGAGGTGTACGCGTATTCGATCGGCGCGGACGATGGCAGCGCATACCGCCGCCACGCCGTCGCCACGGTCGATCGCTTCATCGACATCCGCTCCGAGGGCGCGCGCGCGAGCGCCGAGCGCATGCGCCGCGACGGCATCGACATCCTGATCGACCTCAAGGGCTTTACCCACGAAGCCCGGCCCGAGATTTTCGCGCTGCGGCCGGCGCCGCTGCGGGTCGCGTGGCTGGGCTATCCGGCTTCCACCGGGCGCGGCCTCGCCGACTACGCCATCGTCGATCGCATCGTCGCGCCGCCCGAGCACGCCGCGGACTACGGCGAGCAACTGGTGTGGATGCCGCACAGCTACCAGGTGAACGATTACCGGCAGCCGATCGCCCAGGAAGTTCCTGCGCGAGCGGCGCTGGGCCTGCCCGAGCACGGCTTCGTCTACGCCTGCTTCAACCAGGTGTACAAGATCGAGCCAGAAGCGTTCAGCACCTGGATGCGCATCCTCGCGCGCGTGCCGGACAGCGTGCTGTGGCTGTATGCGGGCAGGTCCGCGGCGCGCGAGCATCTCGCGCGCGAGGCTGCGGCTGCGGGCGTCGATCCGGCACGGCTGATCTACGGCGAAACCCTGGCGAAGCCGCAGCATCTCGCGCGGCTCGCGCAGGCGGACCTGTTCCTCGACACCTTCAGCATCAACGCCCACACCAGTGCGTCAGACGCGCTATGGGCAGGACTGCCGGTGCTCACCTGCCCGGGCGACGCCTTTGCGGCGCGCGTCGGCGCCAGCCTGGTTACGGCGGCCGGACTGCCGCAACTCGCCTGCCGCAGCATCGGGGATTACGAGAACACTGCGGTGCGCCTGGCGCAAGACCCGGCGGAACTGCGCCGCCTGCGCCAGACGCTGGCTGCGCGCGAACGCCTGGCGCTATTCGACACGCCGCGCTTCGTGCGCGCGCTGGAGAGCGCGTTCGACGCGATGTGGAGGCGCTGTCTTGCCGGCCGGCCGCCGCAGTCCTTTGCGGTCGGCGAATAGCGGGGGCGGCCCGGTCCGGCGTCGTTTCCACGCTGCACGGCAGACGCCGCGCGTAGCCAGCCCGGTACACCGGCCCGCAGCCCGACGCAGCGCCGCGGTGTGGATTGCGCTGCGTTCCCGTGTTGGTCCCGCCGCG
>JAKAIH010000526.1 GCA_021825225.1 Pseudomonadota bacterium | reverse complement strand
GTGGCGCTCACGGCGCTGCTCTGGCTGAGCGCGTCCTGGTACGCCGGGTATTCGGCGCCATTGCCCGTGCTCGCCGATTCCGGCCCTGCGCCGGCGCAATTCGCTGCAGCCGGCGAGATGCGCGCTGCAGCCGCCGAGGGCACGCTGCGTCTGAAATTGGCGGACGCACTGCAAAGCGTTCCGGCCGCGCGCTGACGGGCTGCCGAAACGCGCTTCCCGGACAGAACAATGCAACTCGTCGCCAGGCGCTGAACGCTGCTTGGCCGCGGCTGCCGCTGCGTCGGTGCAGAGCCGGTCCTCCGGCCGAAATCGAGTTGCGGTTTTGAATATTGCAGATTCGTAATAAGATGTGACCCGTTGCTTGAACGCTCATGCCCCGGGAAGCGCGTGGCGTCGCTGTTGCGGACCATCCCGGGGCCTGGGTCGAGCGGGGAAATAGAGGCGCCACCAGTTGGGCAATAGACTCGGCAGCCGCTCCATCGCGCGGAATAAGCGCCCATTCGTATTGCGCAGCGCGCTGCGGCCCGCGACGTTCACCGCCGAACGCTGCCGCGGCGCCGTCTCATCGCCGGCCGGGACGAACCCGACGCAGGAACGGCCTTGAGGCCTGCGGCCACCAAGCCGCAAGGCGCGGACAGCACAATGCAGGCAGGCGCGGGCGCACTGAAACTGGTTCTTGCCTATGCACTGGTCGCCAGCCTGTGGATTCTGCTCTCCGACGAGGCGGTGGGGTGGCTGTTCAGCGATCCGGTAAACATCGTTCGCGCCAGCACCCTGAAGGGCTGGCTGTTCGTCGCCGTGACCTCGCTGCTGCTCTATGGAACGGTTCGGCGCATGCTCGTTCAAGCCCGGACTTCGTCCCTGCACCAGCGCGCAGCGCAGATGGAGAATCGGCGTACCCAGCGATTGCTCGCCGCCATCGTCGACGGTTCCACCGACGCGATTTATGCCAAGGACCTGGAAGGCCGCTACCTGGTGTTCAACCGGGAAATAGCGCGGGCGACCGGCAAGACGGCCGAGCTGGCCTTGGGTTGCGACGACACGGCGCTGTTTGCGCCGCAACAGGCCGCGGCGATCCGCGCCAACGATCGGCGTGTCATCGACGGAAATCTGGTCGACACCTACGAGGAAAACCTCTCCACCGTGGACGGTGAGCGCACCTATCTGGCGACCAAGGGGCCGTTGCGCGACGGCGACGGCCGGGTCGTCGGGGTGTTCGGCATATCGCGCGACATTACCGAGCGCAAGCGCGCCGACATTGAAGTGCGCACGCTGTCGCGTGCGGTGGAACAAAGCCCGGCGTCGATCGTGATTACCGACCGCGCAGCCAACATCGCGTACGTGAACCCCCGCTTCGAGCAGGTGAGCGGCTACGCCAGAACCGAGGTGGTCGGCAGGAATCCGCGCATACTGAAGAGCGGCGTCGTTTCGAGCGAGACCTACGCGCAACTCTGGGCGACGCTCTCAGCCGGAGGCGAATGGCGCGGCGAGCTGTGCAACCGGCGCAAGAACGGCGAGCTGTTCTGGGAGTACGCCGCGATTTCCGGACTCAGGGGCGAAAGCGGCGGGATCGAGCACTACATTGCGGTGAAGGAAGACATCACCGAGCGCAAGGCGGCCGAGGCGAAAATCCAGCGCCTCAGCAATCTGTATGCCGCGCTGAGCCAGTGCAACCGCGCGGTGGTGCACTGCGCTACGGAACAGGAGTTGTTCCAGGAGATCTGCAACGCGATCGTCAATTTCGGCGGCATGAAATTGGCGTGGATCGGCATGGTCGACCCGGCGAGCAGAATCGTCAGGCCGGTCGCCTCCTACGGGGATGTCACCCGCTATCTGGAGGGCCTCGAGGTTTCGGTGGACCCCGGCATTACGGCCGGGCGCGGTCCCGGCGGCACCTCGATTCGTGAAAACCGGCCGATCTGGTGTCAGGATTTCCTGCACGATCCGAGCACCAAGCCCTGGCACGAGCGTGCCCGGCGTACCGGCTGGCAGGCCGTGGCCGCTGTGCCGCTGTGCAGAAACGGCGCCGCCATCGGCGCTCTTTCGATCTATTCCCCGGAGATCAACGCATTCGACGACTCGGCGCGCAATCTGCTGATCGAAATGGCGGCGAATGTCAGTTTCGCGCTGGATAATTTTGCGCGCGAGGCTGAACGCAGGCGGGTCGAGGATTCGCTGCGGGACAGCGAGAGTCGCCTGTCGGCGATCTTCCACGCCAGTCCGACGAGCATCGTTGTCAGCACGGTCGCGCAAGGGAGGATCTGCGAAATCAACGATGCGGCACTGCGCCTGTACGGCCGTACGCGTGAGGAGGTGATCGGGCGCGAGGTGGACGCGCTCGGAATCTACGCCGATCCGGCGCAGCGCGAGGCATTGCTGGGACAATTGCGGGAGCGCGGCGGCATCGATCGATTCCCCATCGAAGTTCGCATGAGCGGCGGCAAGTCCGGCGTGGTCGAAGTGACCGGCCGTGTCATCGAGTTCCAGGGCGAACCATGTTTGATCGCGACGATGCTGGACGCGACCGAGCGCAAGCGGCTGGAGGAGGTGCATTTGCGGGCGCAGAAGCTGGAATCCCTGGGCACGCTGGCCGGAGGCATAGCGCACGACTTCAACAACATTCTGGCGGCGGTCCGCGGCAATGCCGATGTCGCGGCACGCGATGTC
>JAKAIH010000525.1 GCA_021825225.1 Pseudomonadota bacterium | reverse complement strand
ACGAATTCGTCTACCAGGAGGGCGAGCGTCCGCTGCACGCCATCGTGCGCGAGCAGAGCGGGCGCAGCGCGGTGCTGGAAACCATCAAGGACTATTCGCACCAGAAAAACAACGTCTGGGGCATCACCGCGCGCAACCGCGAGCAGAATTTTGCGCTCAATCTGCTGATGAACCCGGAAATCGATTTCATCACGCTGCTCGGCCAGGCCGGCACCGGCAAGACCCTGCTCACGCTGGCGGCGGGCTTGATGCAGACCCTGGAGAGCAAGATCTTTTCCGAGATCATCATCACGCGCGTGACCGTGCCCGTGGGCGAGGATATCGGCTTCCTTCCCGGAACCGAGGAAGAGAAGATGAACCCCTGGATGGGCGCGCTCGAAGACAATCTCGACGTGCTCAACAAGTCCGACGACGAAGGCGGCGAGTGGGGGCGGGCCGCAACGAGCGACCTGATCCGCTCGCGCATCAAGGTCAAGTCGCTCAATTTCATGCGCGGCCGCACCTTCCTCAACAAGTACCTGATCATCGACGAGGCGCAGAACCTTACGCCCAAGCAGATGCGCACGCTGATTACCCGCGCCGGCCCGGGAACCAAGGTGGTATGCCTGGGCAACATTGCGCAGATCGACACGCCCTACCTCACCGAAGGCTCGTCCGGCCTCACCTACGTCGTCGATCGCTTCAAGGGCTGGTCGCACGGCGGCCATGTCACGCTGCAGCGCGGCGAGCGCTCGCGCCTGGCAGACCACGCGGCGGAAGTGCTGTAACCCGTCGCTGAACGAGTTGGCAGCCGGCGGATGCGACGACGCGCTTCGCCGCATCCGCAGTCGCGCGCAGGCGCAGCGGCCCTCACCTTTCGCCCTCCGTCCCTTATAATCGCCGCCTCGGAGGTTTCCGAAAAACCCTACTGTTTCAGTAGTTATTCAGCAACACCGTCACGCAAGGAGGCATCATGGATCGCCGACTCTTTCTCAAAACCGCCAGCATTTCTGCGGCGGGTGGACTGACCAGCTGGTCCGGCCTCGCCCGGTCACAAAACGCACCGTGGACCGAAGGCACGCGCTGGCGCAGCTTCGAAGTCACCACGCGCGTCGAGGTAGCGAAGCCCGAGGGGGTGACGCGGGTATGGCTGCCCCTGCCCCTAGCCGCCGATACCTCCTGGATCCGCACATTCGACAACAGCTGGAGCGGCAACGCCGCCAATGCGCAGCTGGTTCGGCTCTCCAGATTCGATTCCGCGCTGATGTATGTGGAGTGGCAGGCCGGAACCGAGCGGCCGGCGTTCGAACTCGTGAGCCGTTTTGCCACCCGCGACCGCGCGGTCGACTGGTCCAAACCGGGCAGGGCCGAGCCGGCCGAACGGGCCGTGCTCGCGCGCTACCTCGAACCCACCGAACATATTCCGACCGACGGCATCGTGCGCGACACGGCACACAAGGTCACCAAGGGCGCCCGCGACGACGTAGCGAAGGCGCGCGCGATTTATGACTGGATCGTGAACAACACTTTTCGCGATCCGAAGACGCGTGGTTGCGGCATCGGCGATATCAAGGCCATGCTCGAATCGGGCAACCTCGGCGGAAAATGCGCCGACCTGAGCGCCCTGTTCGTCGGCCTCGCGCGCGCGGTCGGCGTTCCGGCACGCGACGTCTACGGCGTGCGCGTCGTCCCTTCGCAATGGGGCTACAAGAGTCTCGGCGCCGGCAGCAGCGACATTACGCGCGCGCAGCATTGCCGCGCCGAGTTCTACAGCCGCGCCTTTGGCTGGGTTCCGGTCGACCCGGCAGACGTGCGCAAAGTCATGCTGGAAGAGCCGCCCGGCCATTTGTCCATCGTCGACGAAAAGGTGAGGCTCGCGCGCGCCAAGCTGTTCGGCGCCTGGGAAATGAACTGGCTCGCGTACAACTACGCTCAGGACGTGCAGCTCCCTTCGAGCAGCGGCGCGAAGCTGGGCTTTCTCATGTACCCGCAGTGCGAGACCGCGTCCGGCCGAAAAGACAGCCTGGATCCGGATCATTTCAAATACCAGATCAGCGCCCGGGAAATTACGGCTTGAGCCGCGTGCACAAGGCGTCTGCGCCGTTCAAGCCGACTGGCGCGCCGGCGCGCGCCGCCGCCCGAATCGGCTCGGCGCTGCTGGCCCTATGCGGCCTGATACTGGGCGCGGGCAATGCACATGGCGGCGAACTCAAGCCCTGGACCGGCGGTGCGACACCGGCGCTCGTGCTCAGGGATCCCGCCGGCAAAACCCGCGACCTCGCCGCCTACCGCGGCAAGGTCGTGCTGGTGAATTTCTGGGCCACCTGGTGCCCTCCCTGCCGCGAGGAGATGCCCTCGATGCAGGCGCTGCGCGAGCGGCTTGCAGGCAAGGGGTTCGAAGTACTGGCGGTGAATCTGATGGAATCGGAGGAGAAAATCGCTGCGTACAGCGATTCGGAACTCATCGATCTGCCTTTCCTCATGGACCGGGACGGTACGGCGGCAGGGCGCTGGAAGGTTCACATGCTGCCGACGAGCTTTGTCATCGACCGCCAGGGCGCGATCCGCTACCAGCTTGTGGGCGAAGCCAACTGGACCGGACCGGACGTCGCGCCGACCATCGAGCGCTTGCTCGGCGCCGGCGCGAACAGCCAGTCCGTTTCAGCCGCGCGATGAAAGCGCCGAAGGCGT
>JAKAIH010000024.1 GCA_021825225.1 Pseudomonadota bacterium | reverse complement strand
GGAAAGGCCCGGACGACATTATACGGGCGCAACTCCAGACTATTGCGCCGCTATCACCTCATCGATGGAGCGCGCGAGCTTGTCTACTGCCTCATCCAGCTGTGGCTCGCTGATGATGTAAGGCGGGGCGAGCAGCACATGGTCGCCCGCCACCCCGTTTACCGAACCGCCCATCGGATAGCACATTAACCCATTGTCCAGCGCGCGCAGCTTCAGGCTGGTGTTGATACTGCGTTTCGGATCGAATGCTCGTTTGCTCGCGCGCTCCTCCACCAGTTCCAGCGCCCAGAACAGCCCGCGGCCGCGAATCTCGCCTACGTGCGGGTGCTCGCCGAAGCGCGCGCGCAGCCTCGCCTCGAGTCCGGCGCCGCGCTCGCGCACCTGAGCCAACAGCCCGCGCTGCTTGATCGCGCGCTGCACTGCCAATGCGCCGGCGCATGCCGTCGCGTGTCCGGTATAAGTGTGGCCGTGTTGGAAAAAGCCCGAGCCCTTGACCACAGCGTCATAGATCTTGGCGCTCACGAGCAATGCGCCTATGGGCTGATAGCCTGCGCCCAAGCCATTGCCTATGCAAATGAGGTCGGGCGCCACCCCCTCCGGCTCGCAGGCATAGAGCGTGCCGCAGCGGCCCATGCCGCACATCACCTCGTCCAGAATCAGCAATATGCCGTACCTGTCGCAGACTGCGCGCACTCCGGCGAAATAGCCCGGCACCGGCGTGACGCAGCCCAGCGTCGCCCCGCCCACAGTCTCCGCGATAAAGGCAATGACCCGTTCCGGCCCCAGCCGCTGCACCTCGTCCTCCAGTTCGCGCACCAGGCGCCGGCCATAGGACGCGTCGTCCTCGCCCCGCTGCTTGCCGCGATAGGTGTAGCAAGGCGAGACCTGTGACACTTCCACCAACAGCGGCTCGAATTGCGTGCGCCGCCACAGGTTGCCGCCGGTCGCGAGAGCGTCCAGGGTGTTGCCGTGGTAGCTCTGCCGGCGTGCGATCACATGGCTGCGCTGCGTCTGGCCGATGTCGACGAAATACTGGCGCGCGAGCTTGAGCGCCGCTTCCACAGCCTCCGAGCCCCCGGCGCAGAAATACACTCGCGCCATGCCGGCGGGAGCATTCTCGATCAACTCGCACGACAGCCCTTCCATGGGCTTGTTGGTGAAAAAGGAAGTATGTGCAAACGGTAGCTGGTCCAGTTGGGCCTTGATCGCTGCGATCACCTCGCGATCACTGTGGCCAAGGCAGGATACGGCAGCACCGCCGCTGGCGTCGAGGTAGCGCTTGCCATCCCTGTCGATGACATACGGTCCGTCTCCGCCGACGGCAACCGGATATTTGTGCTTGGGATTGCGGTGGAAGACCTGACCCATGAAGAACTTGTTTTCAGGGCAGGAGCCTGGTCTCCAGCACCAGAGCTTCGAGCGGCTTTGGATCGAGGCGCTCCATCGTTCCCGGGTCCACTATTCCCTGGCGCAGGCGCTCGTATTCCTCCTGCGAGCCATCGCACCAGACGACGCGATCCGGCTTGGCCAGCTGCGCCATTTGCGCGACCCACTCCTTTACGCCTTGGTGTCTGACCCAGTCGGGTGTGCCTGCACCCGCGGTGCCCCTGGCCTTCGCTGAGTTCATGATTTTTTTCTGCCTTGTTATACCAATAACCTGCAGCCATGCGCTCCCACACGCAGCGGACTGCCGGAAAAATCATTTGCATTCTACAACGAAGCTCCGCCCGAAAAGCTAGAGCTCCGCGACGATGAACAGGCGTCTGAACGGAAACAGCGTCTTGCCATCGGCCCGCCGCGGATAAGCCTGCGCCACCCGGCGACGGTATTCGGCCTCGAAGACGGAGCGCGCCTGCGGTGCCAGCGCCGCGAGCAAGGGGGCAAGCCAGGTTCCCTTGGTCCACTCCGCCACCGGGTTCTCGCCTTCGAGAATTTGCAGGTATTCGGTCTCCCAGATGTCCAGGGAACGTACGCGTGGAGCAAGCAGGTCGTAGTAGTCCTCGGCTGCGAGCACTGGCTGCGGCCGCAGCAGCGAGGCCAGCATATCGCGCCAGGGCGGGCTGGTCGCCAGTTCGTGCATCAGCGTGTGCGAAGGGGCGCCGAAATTGCGCGGCATCTGCACCGCCAGCACGCCACCGGCAGCGACCTTTCCGCATAGCCGCGCGAACAGCGCCGGGTGATCGTCCAGCCAGTGCAGCGCCGCGTTGGAAAAAACGAGGTCGAATTGTGCCGGCGGGTTCCAGGACGCAAGGTCGGACTGTTCCCAGCCTATGTCTGCCTCCGCCAGTCTCGCCTCGGCCAGCATCTGCGGTGAGCTGTCGACGCCGATAATGCGGGCCTGGGGCCAACGATTGCGCACTATCCGGGTGACGTTGCCTGTGCCGCAGCCCAGATCAACCACCGCCTGCGGGAGTTCGATCGGTATGCGCGCAATCAGGTCCAGCGCCGGACGCAGCCGTTGTCCGGCAAAACGCGAGTACTGCTGCGGGTCCCAACTCATGCGATTCCCTCGTTCAGGCGTCTGGCGAAGTGAAACAGCGGCGCGGTGGCGAGCGCCACGACGGGCATCGCCGGCTGCCCAATTGCGCCAAGATCCGCGTGCAAGTATCAGGCCTATGGGTGCGGAGTAAGCTGATCGCAGACGGAATACCCATGGCCGCCATCATAATACGCCGCGCCTGTGCTGGCGCCTGCAACGGCAAGGGGGACGCCCGCGTCGGCCTTCGAAGCCCACTCACTTACCAATACAGAACCGGGAGAAGATTTCCCCCAGCAGGTCATCGGCCGCGAATTCGCCGGTGATGCTGTTGAGTTGCTCCTGCGCCAGGCGCAGCTCCTCGGCAAACAGCTCCGGCCGGTCGAATTGCTCTCCGGCCCTGGCCGCATACTGCGCCGCTTGACGCAGCGCCACGAGATGGCGCTCGCGCGCCATGAACAAGTCTTCCGCGCCCGGCTGCCAGCCCGCAACGGCGAGCAGCTCGGCGCGCAGCAACTCCATGCCGCTACCGCTCTTAGCCGATAGATACAGCTTGGTCGCGGCCTGATCACGCTGCACCAGTGGAGCACCACCGACGAGGTCGATCTTGTTGTGCACGAATACGCGCCTTACGCCCCGGGGGATGCGCCGCACCAGTTCCAAGTCCTCCTCGGTCACGCCGGTGCGCGCATCGACCAGCAGCAGCACTACATCGGCCCTGCCGATTTCGCTCCAGGTGCGCGCGATGCCCATGCGCTCGACTTCGTCCTCGGTATCGCGCAGGCCGGCGGTATCGACAATGTTGAGCGGCACACCATCGATCTGGATCGTCTGGCGCACGCTGTCGCGCGTGGTGCCGGGAATGGCGGTGACGATGGCCAGTTCTTCGCCCGCGAGGCGATTCAACAGGCTGGACTTGCCCACGTTCGGCCGACCCGCCAGCACTACCTGCAGGCCAGTCCGCAGCAGGCTGCCCTGCCGGCTTTTCGCGAGAGCGGAATTTATCGCATCCACCAGCTTGGCGTGGCGTTCCCGAGCGCCAGCCCGGTCCAATGGATCGAGTTCCTCGTCGGGAAAATCCAGCGTCGCCTCCACCAGCATGCGCAGCTCGATCAGCTGCTGCAGCAACTCTTCGATCGCAGCCGAGAATTCGCCGCGCAGCGAGCGTAGCGCGCAACGCGCAGCGCTGGCGGTGGCCGCCTCGATCAAGTCGGCCACGCTCTCGGCCTGCGCCAGATCCAGTTTGTCGTTGAGAAATGCGCGCCGGGTGAATTCCCCGGGCTCGGCCAGGCGTGCGCCTAACTCGACGCAGCGCTGGAGCAACAGCTGCATCACCACCGGCCCGCCATGGCCCTGCAACTCGAGCACGTCCTCGCCGGTATAGGAGCGCGGCGCCGGGAAATAAAGGGCTATACCGTCGTCGAGGGCGGCACCACGCGCGTCGCGGAAGGCTGACCTGACCGCCTGTCGAGGGGCGGGCAACTTGCCCAGCAGCGCCTGCGCCAACGGCGCCAGATTTTTCCCCGAGACTCGCACTACGCCGATGCCGCCGCGTCCGGGAGCGGTGGCTATAGCCGCAATCGGTTCATCGCGCTGGGTCACCGGCCGGCCCTCCGAGATGCCGTTACCGAGAGCGGGGCCGCGTCAGCCAGGATAGCCGCAGGCACGCCCAGCGTCAGCGGTGCGGACGGGCCTTGTCGCCCCCCCCCATCATGCGACTGATCTGCCACTGTTGCGCGATGGAGAGAATATTGTTGACCAGCCAGTAGAGCACCAGGCCGGCGGGGAAAAAGAAAAACATCACGCCGAAGGCGAAGGGCATGATCATCATGACTTTGGCCTGCACCGGGTCAGGCGGCACCGGGTTGAGTTTGGTCTGGACCAGCATCGAGCCCATCATCAGAATCGGCAGCACGTAGTAAGGGTCCTGCGCCGACAGGTCATGTATCCAAAAATAAAATGGGGCGTGACGCAACTCGACGCTGGCCAGCAGCACCCAATACAGGGAAATGAACACCGGGATCTGCACCACGATCGGCAGGCAGCCGCCGAGGGGGTTTATTTTCTCGGTCTTGTACAGCTCCATCATCGCCTGGTTCAGGCGTGCCCGGTCGTTGCCGTATTGCTCGCGCAGCTTGGTCATGCGCGGCGTCACCAGCTTCATCTTGGCCATGGACTTGTAGCTCGCCGCCGACAGCGGGAAGAAGACCGCCTTGATCATCACGGTAAGCAGGATGATAGCCACACCCCAGTTCCCTACCCATTTGTGCAGGAACTGCAGCAGCGAGAATATGGGCGAGGCAATCACGGTAAGCCAGCCGTAATCGACGGTCAGATTGAGCCCGGGCGCGATATCCTTCAACGCCGCTTGTTCCTGCGGCCCCGCATAGAGGGAAACCGTTACGCTGCCGGTGGCATGGGGCGCAATCGCAGCCACCGGCAGGATCACTCCGACCGAATACAGCTTGTCCGCCAGCGGCTTGGCGTAGTACTCGCGCGGGATCCCTTCCTTCGGCAGCCAGGCGCTGACGAAATAATGCTGCAGCATCGCGATCCAGCCGTTGTCGGCGGTCTTGGGGTAACTGGCCTTGTCTTTGTCCAGGTCCGTGAACGGAATCTTATGGAATTTATCCTGCTCGGTGTAAATTGCAGGGCCCGTATAAGTGTGCACCATCTTCGGATCGCCAGCCGGCGGATTCTCGTCGCGCAGAAACTGAAAGTAGGCGTGGGCGGACACGGGGACCGCGCTGTCGTTGACGATTTCATGGGTGATGTCGATCACATAGCTTCCGCGATGGAAGGTGATGATCTTCACCGTCTTCACCCCTTCGGGGCCGGGAGCTTCGAGCCGCACCTGCAACTTGTCCTGTCCCGGTGCGAGCGCGTACTCTTTCGCTTCGGCCGTATAGATGGTTTTGTGCGTCGGCAGGCCGGGGCCGATCAGGCCGCTTTCTGCGTAATAATGGTGCGCCGGGCTGAAGAGAACGAAATTTGCGTTCTCGTCCAGCGTGTCCTTTTGCTTGGGCAGTTCCAGGCGCACGATGTCGCCGCCCTGCAAGTCAATGTCTGCGATGAAATTGTCCGTCTTGACCGTCAGTTGCTCGCGCTTTGCTTGTGCTGCCTGCGCCGGCGGGATCGCGTCGCCGGGCTGTTGCTGCAGCGCAGGCGTCGACTGCGTCGGCACGCTCGGGCTGGGCACCGTCGCCCCCGCGGCACCCGCTCTTGCACTTTGGGCGATTGCGGTTACAGGCGGATGCTGCTCCTTCTGCCACGAATCCCACAGCAGCAGAAGCGAGAAGGAAAATACGAAAAACAGAATCAGTCGTTGCGTATCCATTTGGGCTCAGGGAATTGGGTCATAACCGCCGGGATGCCAGGGATGGCAGCGTGCGATGCGCTTGAGCGCAAGCCACCCGCCATAGCCGGCGCCATGCTTCTCGATAGCTTGCGCAGCATACTCCGAACACGTGGGGAAAAAGCGGCAACTGGGTCCGAGCAACGGGCTGATGCCGTAGCGGTAGGCTTTTATCAGGAGGAGCAGCAACCGGCTCACGCTTGCCTCTCTGTTTCGGTCTTGCACCACGCGAGCAGCAACTTCTTAATTTCGGCGGCGTCAGGCGCTGCACGCTGTGGATTGCGCGCCCTGACCAGGTAGTCGCGCGGCTGCAGGCGATGCTGCAGCACCCGGAAAGCCTCGCGCACCAGGCGGCGGAAGCGGTTGCGGTCGACCGCCCGCGGCCAAGCGTGCCGGCCGGCAATTACCCCCAGGCGTGGGCCGCTGGTGCTGGGCAGCGAATGCAGCTGCATGCTGCCGCCGCTTGTAGACCGCCCGCGGGCGAGCACTGACGTAATTTGCGCCTTGCGGCGCAGTCTTTGCTCCCTGGAGAAGCCGAGCTGGGAGCTCGACCTCAAACCGAAAGGCGGGCTCGGCCGCGGGCTCGGCGTGCGCGTATGACCGCGCGACCGCCGCGGGTGCGCATGCGCACGAGGAAGCCGTGGGTGCGTTTTCTGCGGACTACGGATGGCTGATAGGTGCGCTTCATGATAAGGCTCTTTTTGCTTGCGACAGAACCCGGCATTTAACCTTAAAATGCCGTTTTATGTCAACGGCATTCTGCTGCCTGGCCGAATAAATGCCTGTGGATAACTTTTCCGCAAAAGGCTAAAATACACTCTAGATTCCGCCTTCAATCCCAAGCTTCACTACATACTAAAACAGGGCCATGGAAAGATTCTGGCTTTCCTGCCTGAGCCGTTTGGAGAATGAACTCCCGGCACAGCAGTTCAACACCTGGATCAAGCCGCTCCGACTCGACAGCAAGACGCCTTCAGGGCAGATCGCTCTGCTGGCGCCGAACCGCTTCGTCCTGGACTGGATCAAGAACCGCTATCTTGCGCGTATCGAGGCAATGGCGGCCGAGTATTTTTCCTCGCCCATACGCGTAAGCCTCGCCATGGCGCAAACCGAAGCTGCGGCCAAGCCCGCGCCGGCCTCCATCACCCAACCGGTGCGCCGGCGTTCCAGCGGCCACGAGAAAGCGGGACTGATTCCGGAGTTCACTTTCGACAGTTTCGTTATCGGCAAAGCCAACCAGCTCGCTCGCGCGGCGGGACTGCAGGTATCCGAGCACCCCGGCACCTCCTATAACCCCCTTTTCGTCTACGGCGGCGTCGGCCTGGGAAAGACGCACCTGATCCACGCGGTGGGCAACAACGTGCTGGCGCAACACCCCACCGCCAAGGTGCGCTATTTGCATGCGGCGCAGTACATCTCCGACGTAGTGCGCGCTTACCATCAGAAGTCTTTCGATGAGTTCAAGCGCTATTACCATTCGCTCGATCTGCTATTGATCGACGATATCCAGTTTTTCAGCGGCAAGGACCGCACCCAGGAGGAATTTTTCTACGCCTTCAACGCACTGATCGAAGCGCATAAGCAAGTTATCATTACCTGCGACACTTACCCCAAAGACATCAGCGGCATCGAGGAAAGGCTCAAGTCGCGCTTCTCCTGGGGACTTTCGGTCGGCATCGAGCCGCCGGAACAGGAGATGCGCGTGGCGATCGTGCAAAAGAAGGCCGAAGCCATTTCCGTGCACCTGGACGAGGAAGTCGCATTTTTCATTGCCAAGCACATCCGCTCCAATGTGCGCGAACTGGAGGGGGCGCTGAAAAGCGTCATCGCCTTTTCCAGATTCAATGGCAAGGACATTTCGCTCGACTTGGCCAAGGAAGCACTCAAGGATCTACTGTCGGTGCAGAACCGGCAGATTTCAATCGACAACATTCAAAAGACCGTGGCGGAATTCTATAAGATCAAGATTTCCGACATGCACTCGAAAAAACGCAGCCGCAATGTCGCCCGGCCGCGGCAGATGGCCATGGCACTGGCCAAGGAACTCACCCAACACAGCCTGCCCGATATAGGCGACGCCTTCGGCAACCGCGATCACACCACCGTATTGCACGCGTGCCGCACCATCGCGTCACTGCGCGAAAAACACACCGAGATCAACCACGACTATCACGTCCTCGAACAGGTCCTCAAGGGATGAAATGCGCTGGTGACAAGTTATTGGCTTCCTGTGGATTAATCGGTCATTTCTTCGAAACGTTTTTCTATCCACAATCCGTAAAAAAATGTCCACAGGCTTATACAGGCGATAGAGATAGCGCAGCAATATGAATAAAAAGGAAAATAGAACGATATTCCCGGAAAGCAGCGCCATTATCATCATTACCAGGAAAATATAATGAATACTATTAGGATAAACAGGGAGACCTTGCTCGAGCCACTCTATGCTGTTTCCGGCATCATCGAGCGCCGCCATACATTGCCTATTCTTTCCAATGTTTTGCTGGAACGCAAAGGCAGCGACATCACTATCGTTGCCACGGACATCGAGATTCAGATATCTGCCCGGGCGGTGTGCGACAACCCCGGAGAAGCAAAATCGATAACCGTTGGCGCGCGCAAACTGCTGGACATTCTGCGTGCCCTACCCGAACAATCGGAAGTAACCTTGGCGTTGCAGGAAAAGAAACTTCAGGTAAAGGCCGCCAAGAGCCGCTTTAACCTGCAAACTTTGCCGGCGGAGGATTTCCCCAAACTATCCCTGGCAGAAGGCGCCAGCACCAAGATGAGTTTGCCGCAGAAGGTACTGAAGCAATTGTTTCTATCGGTGCAATACGCCATGGCCCAGCAGGACATTCGCTACTATCTCAACGGCTTGCTGCTGGTATCGTCAGGCGACAAGATTACGGTTGTGGCCACCGACGGTCACCGCCTTGCGCTGGCAAGCGCAGCGCACAAGACCGATGGAACGCAGGAAGTGATCCTGCCGCGCAAGACGATTATCGAGCTGTCCAAGCTGCTGTCCGATAGCGATGATCCGGTAGAAGTTGAACTGTCGCCGACGCAGGCGCGTTTCAGCTTCGGTGGCATTGTGCTTATCTCCAAGCTGGTGGACGGGAAATTTCCCGATTACACCCGTGTGATCCCGACTACGCACGATAAAAAGCTGCTGCTTGGCCGGACCGTGCTCCTGCAGGCCCTGCAACGCGCTGCGATTCTCACCAACGAGAAATTTAAGGGTGTGCGCTGGGTGCTGGCCAACGGCAGTCTGAAAATCATCTGCAGCAATAACGAGCAGGAAGAAGCGCAGGAAGAACTCGACGTGACTTACACCGGCGAGGCCCTGGATATAGGTTTCAACGTCAACTATCTGCAGGACGTGCTTAACAATCTATCTTGCAGCGAAGTCGAGTGTGCTTTGGGCGACGCCAACTCCAGCGCCCTGATCACCGTTCCGGGGAACGAAAATTTCAAGTATGTCGTCATGCCGATGCGCATCTGACCGGTAGCGGCGAAGCACGGGCACAAGCACTTTAACACCAAGCAGGTTTGTAACGCAGGTTGAGAGAAGACAGGGAATGAACGACAAGACGAATCCGCAGCACGTCGGCAACGGCGATTACGAAGAAAGCAGCATCAAGGTGCTCAAGGGCCTGGACGCGGTGCGCAAACGTCCCGGTATGTATATCGGCGATACTTCCGACGGAACCGGCCTGCATCACATGGTATTCGAGGTGGTGGACAACGCCATCGACGAGGCGTTGGCTGGCTATTGCGACGACATCACGGTAACCATTCATACCGACAATTCGATCAGTGTGACCGACAACGGCCGCGGCATACCGACAGGGAAGCATCCAGACGACGAGCAGGGACGCTCGACTGCAGAAATCGTCATGACCGAATTGCACGCCGGCGGCAAGTTCGACAACAATTCGTACAAGATTTCCGGCGGTCTGCACGGTGTTGGCGTGTCCGTGGTGAATGCGCTGTCGGAGTGGCTGCGCCTCACCATACGCCGCGAAGGAAAAGCCTACAGCATGGAGTTCCGCGACGGCGTTCCGACCGCGCCGCTGCAGCAAATCGGGACTACCGAGCGCCGTGGCACCGAAGTGCATTTCCTTGCGAGCACCCACACCTTCAACGCCATCGAATATCACTACGATATCCTGGCGAAGCGCTTGCGCGAATTGTCTTTCCTCAACAACGGCGTCAAGATACGCTTGGTCGACCAACTCGCAGGCAAGGAGGAAAACTTCGCCTTCTCCGGCGGCGTGAAGGGCTTTGTCGAATTCATCAACCGCAACAAGACGGTGCTGCACAACAACATCTTTCATGCCGTCGGCGAGAAAGACGGCATCATCGTAGAAGTCGCGATGCAGTGGAACGACTCCTATCAGGAGCAGGTGCTGTGCTTCACCAACAACATTCCGCAGCGCGACGGCGGCACCCATCTTACCGGCCTGCGCGCAGCGATGACGCGCACGCTCAATCAGTACATCGAATCCCAGGAACTGGCGAAGAAGGCCAAAGTCGAGACCACCGGCGAGGACATGCGCGAGGGTCTGAGCTGCGTGCTGTCGGTGAAAGTGCCGGAGCCGAAATTCTCCTCGCAGACCAAGGATAAGCTGGTCAGTTCGGAAGTGCAGCCGGTGGTGCAGGAAGTGGTCGCGGCCAAACTCGCGGAGTTCCTGCTCGAACGGCCCACCGACGCCAAGACCATCACCGCCAAGATCGTGGACGCCGCGCGCGCGCGCGAGGCGGCGCGCAAGGCACGCGAGATGACGCGCCGCAAGGGCGTACTCGATGGCATGGGATTGCCTGGAAAACTCGCCGACTGCCAGGAGAAGGATCCAGCACTGTGCGAGATCTACCTGGTGGAAGGAGATTCTGCCGGCGGCTCCGCCAAGCAGGGGCGCGACCGCAAGTTCCAGGCGATTCTGCCGCTCAAGGGCAAGATTCTCAATGTGGAGAAGGCGCGCTTCGACAAGCTCATCTCCTTCGCCGAAATTGCCACCCTGATCACGGCTCTCGGAACCGGCATCAAGGATGACTACAATCTCGCCAAGCTGCGCTATCACCGCATTATCATCATGACCGATGCCGACGTCGACGGCGCCCACATCCGCACACTGCTGCTGACTTTTTTCTACAGGCAGATGCCGGATCTGGTCGAGCGCGGCCACATCTATATCGCGCAACCGCCGCTATTCAAGGCGAAGATCGGCAAGGAAGAGCGCTATCTCAAGGACGAGCACGAACTGTCCCAATACATGCTCAAGCAGGCCCTGGTGGGCGCAGCGCTGTTGCCGCGGCAGGATGGCCAGCCGATCTCGGGCGAAGCGTTGCAGCAGTTGGCCAGCTCGTTTCTGCTCGCTCGCGCCGTGATCGACCGCATCGCGCGGCTCATCGACCGGGATGTGTTGGTCGCAATCCTGGGTAACGGCCTGAAGCTGGACCTGCGCGACGCCGAAGCCGCCCGAGCAAGCGCCGAGCAGCTGCAACGCGTGCTTGCCGGCAAGGAGATGGTCGTGTCCCCGCGCTTCGACGAGAAGCACGAAAGGCACCGGCTCCTGATCGAGCGCAGCGTACACGGCAACAGCCGCAAATGCGTCATTGATGACGACTTCGTGCTCTCGGGAGACTACCAGCAGCTGCTCAGCACGGCGCAGCTGTTGCAGGGCCTGATCGGCCCGGGCGCCCTGGTCAGCCGTGGCGAAAAGCGGCAGGCGGTCGGGGATTTCGCCGAGGCGATGGCGTGGTTGCTGCAGGAGGTGGAAAAGAACGCTGCGTTGCAGCGCTACAAGGGCCTGGGTGAAATGAACCCGGAGCAGTTGTGGGAGACCACCATGGATCCTGCCAAACGGCGCCTGCTGCGCGTGCAGATAGAGGACGGCATCGCCGCCGACGAAATTTTCGCGAAGCTGATGGGCGACGACGTCGAGCCGCGGCGAGCGTTCATCGAGACCAACGCGCTGATCGCAAGGCTCGATATCTAGCGTCGCCGCGCGGCGGGACCCGATGCCGGGCGGGTTCGCGGCCTCGCCCGAATCAGACGATGTTCAGGTGCTCGATGCCGGCCGTGATGTCGCGATTCTGCGACTCCTTGCCGTGCAGCTTGATGTTGAGGCGCAGATCGTTGACGGAGTCGGCGTTCCGCAGCGCATCCTCGTAGCTGATCTTGCCCGCCTCGTACAGATCGAACAGGGCCTGGTCGAAGGTCTGCATGCCGAGCTCGCGCGACTTCTTCATGATTTCCTTGATTTCGTGCACCTCTCCCTTGAAAATCAGGTCGGCGATCAGTGGTGAGTTCAGCATGATCTCGATCGCC
>JAKAIH010000524.1 GCA_021825225.1 Pseudomonadota bacterium | reverse complement strand
CGGCCAGCCACGATCATCCTCGGCAACTCGCGCGCCGAAGCCGCCTACGACCCGCAGCATCCGGGTATTACGCCGCGCCCGGCCTACAACCTGGCGATAGGCGGCGCCGGTCTCGCCATGCTGCAGCGTTATTTCCTCGAAGCCCTGGCGGCAGGCGGGCTGCGCGAGGTCATCCTGGCGCTCGATCTCACCATGTTCGATCCGGACGCGAACGCGCCCAACGCCGACCTGGATGAAGTGCTGCTCACCGACGCGAAAGGCAAGCCTGAAGGAGAAGCGAGGAAATGGCGGCGCCTCGCTTTCATCCTGCTCTCCGGAACCACGAGCTCGGACAGTTGGTGGTCGCTCATGCACCAGGGGAAGCCGGTGGCTATCTACAGCCGCTCGGGCCTGCGCGAAGAAGCCTACGACATCGCCCAGGTCGCGCGCGAAGGCGGGCCCAGGCAAGCGTCCCTGCGCGTCGAAGCGAGCTTCCTCGCCGGCACCCTGCGCGACGTCGAATCCGGGAAGTTTCGCGCGAGCTATGCGGCGACCCTCGCCAAGCTGCAGGGAATCATTGACCTCAGCGCCAGTCACGGCATTCAACTGAAGCTCGTCATCAACCCCATCCATGCGCGCCAGAGCTATGCGCTCGCGGCCGCCGGCCTGTGGCCGCTTTACGAGAACTGGAAGCGCGATCTGGTTGCCGCGGCGCAGCGCTCGCCGCGGCCGGAACTGGTGTCGCTATGGGACTTCAGCGGCGTCAGTTCCTGCACCGGAGAGATCCTGCCGGCGGACAGCAACGCGGCGTCGACCATGCGCTGGTACCGGGAGTCCTCGCACTTCCGCCTCGTGCTCGGCAACCGCGTACTCGATCGAGTCTTCGGGCGTCCCGACGACGGCGCCTGCCCCGGCCTGGGGCAGCGCCTGGAACCCGCTACGCTGGCTGCTGTGCTGGCGGAGCAGCGTGTGTCGCTGCGGGATTGGGTTGAAACGCATGCGGCGGATGCGGCCGAGATCGAGGGTCTGGCGAAACAATACGGACGGACGCGGGGCGGGCAATAGGCCGCTTGCGGTGAAGCGGGCTTGCGCCTGTGGATTTCTTATCCGGTCTTGATCTGTTGATCGGGCGACGGCACAACAGGCCTCGGCAATCCGAACCTTGCGAACGTGGGGAAAACGCGACGCAGCCTGCGCATATCAGCGGGCCCCATGCGGTGAACGATACAAGACCCTAAATCGCGCGCAGCAAATCAGCGAGCCGCCCGGCCCGCGCACGCCAGGTAAATCCGCGCGCCTTCTCGCGCGCCCCCTCCCCCATGCGACGCGCGCGTTCCGGGTCGGCGACGAGGCGGCGTATGCCCTCGGCCAGGCTGCTTGGTTCCCCGGGCCGCACCCATACCGCCTCGTGCTCGGCGAGCACTGCCCTTAGCGAAGGCAGATCACTCGCGACGACGGCGCAACCTGCGGCCATGTACTCGAACAGCTTGATCGGCGAGGTGAAGCGGCTGTCCGGGTCGTCGCGATTGGGCAGTACCGCTATACAAGCGGTCTGCAAGCCGCGCATCACTTCCTGCTGCGGCACATGGCCGCGGAACTCGAGCTGCGCACCGCCAGCCGGCGCGCGGCTGCGCTCGCGCTCTAGCTGCGCCGCGTCGCCGCCGAACAATTCGATGCGGCAGCCGGGCAGTCCGGACGCCGCCTGCACCAGATCCGCCACGCCTTTCCAGCCGAAAAAACTGCCGGCGTAAACGATGTGCTGTCCGGCCTGCGCCCAATCCTTTGGCGGCAGCTGCTCGGGCCAGTCCACGCCGTTCGGCAGCACCTCGATCGCGCGCTCGCCGTAGAGTTCGCGCAGCCGCTCGGCCGTGGGAACGGAATTGGCGATGACCAGTGCCGCTTGGCGCAGCACCCGGCTTTCCATGTCGAACTGGCGCGCGCGCTTCGCCGCCGGCGCGGTATCGCTGAACACTTCGTGCGCCTCGTACACCAGTCGGCAGCCGGGGCGGCTCTGCAGCAGCAGCGCCGCGAGCTTGAGGTGGCGCAGGAACAAGAGCGCATCTGGTGACGCGTCGATGCGCCGCTCGAGGCGCCACAGAAACAGCCGGTTGGAATGCACGCGCGCGAGCGGCCAGGGCAGCGTACGCGCAAGCGGCGTGAGGCGCAGGCCGGCCGGAGCCTCGACACCGTAATACGCGAGCGGAGCTAGCGGCGGATTCGGCACGTAGGCCAACTCGACTTCCACGCCCAGACGCGCGAGTTCAGCGACTGCATGCGCGACCTGCACGCCGCGCGCGCGTTCCAGCGGCAGCGGCTCGGGAAAGGCGTAGAGCAGCCTCACTACGGCGCCTTGATGCCTTCGATGATGATGCAGTCGCCGAACAGCACCGCGTCCGAAGTCACGCCATGATCGGGAAAGCCGCGCTTCTTGATGTTCTTGCGGATCAGGCCCGCGATCCAGTTCTCGAACACGCGCTTGACCCACTGCGGCTTGCGCAGCAATTCGTTGGCCGAGACGCGGTTGATACTGACGCCGCCCCCCATGAGGAAATAATTCAGCTGCCAGAAGTAGATCGGCGCGATATGCGCGTCGTCGATTGGGTGCACCAGCACCTTGTCCGGCTCCTGCATCAGCGGGCGAAAGCGCGGGAAATAGCCCGAGATCAGGTATTTCAGGCGCGCATCCACGGAAAAGGTATTG
>JAKAIH010000523.1 GCA_021825225.1 Pseudomonadota bacterium | reverse complement strand
CGGCGCATCCTTCACGCGCACCGGCTCGCGCCCCATGCGCCGCCCCACTTCCATCAGCGCGTCGCCCACCTCGGGCGCAGTGCGCACGCCGTCGATCACTTCGACCAGCTTCATCAGCGGCACCGGATTGAAGAAATGCATGCCGGCGAAACGCTCCGGCCGTTTGAGTTTCGCCGCGATGGTGGTCACCGCGAGCGAAGACGTGTTGGTCGCGAGAATGCAGTCCTCGCCGACGATGCCCTCGAGCTGGGCGAACAGAGCCTGCTTCGCTGCGAGGTCCTCGACGATGACCTCGATCACGAGGTGGCAGGGCGCCATGGCCGCCGGCCCGTCGACCACTTCGAGCCGGCCCACGGCCGCCGCATGCGCCTCCTTGCTCATGCTGCCTTTTTCCACCGCGCGCTCGAGCATCTTGGCGACGAAGGCCTTGGCCTCGGCTGCCGCGCCGGCGCGCGCATCGGTCATCAGCACGCGCATGCCGCCGCTGGTGGCCACTTGCGCGATGCCGCGCCCCATCGCGCCGGTGCCGATGATGCCCAGAGTGAAATCACTGCGTTTTGGATCGAATTGCATGGCTGCTCCCGTTGATTGCGAATTCCGATGAGCCATTATATGCAATCTGTGCGGCTAGATCCGCAGCCGGCTGCCGGGCAGCTGATCTCGGATACAATTCGCTGCCGTTCACTGCTTCGCAGACATCCATCGCACTTCCGGGAGACAGCGATGATCGCAAAAGCCGCAGTTCTCATTTCATCAGCGTTCGCTCTTTCGAACTACGCCTGGGCCGCAAACACCGGAGAGCTGCCGTGCAAGACGACGGCCGAATGCAATGCACAGGCGGAAAAGATCGGTGCAGTGTCTGCGTCCACCGCCGGCCCGAAAACCGCCGCTGGCGCCAGCGAGGATCAGTTCTTCTGGGTGAACAAGATCAACAAGGCCTCGGCGGTAATGCTGACCGAGGAAAAGATCATCTCCCCCGACATGGGGCAAAAGCTCGCCCGAGGCGTGCAATACACCATCGATCAGGCGGCACAGCCGGGAGGAAAGCGCCCCGGCGACGTGCTGCAGATCGAAGCCATCATCTCGGGCAAGATCGGCCCCGATGCTTCGCTGATCCACACCGGGCGCAGCCGCCAGGACATGTACGCAACCTATCGCATGGCAAGACTGCGCACAGAGGTGCTGGATTTCTCCGACGCGCTGGACGGCATGCGCAATCGCCTTCTCGAAACGGCGTCGAAGAACGTCGACACGATCGTGCCGGCGTACACCAACGGCGTGCAGGCGCAGCCGATCTCCTATGCGCACTATCTGCTCGCGTTCAATGCGTCGTTCGAACGCGACGCGCAGAGAATCCACGAGCTGTACCAGCGCATGAACCGCAGCGCGATGGGCACGGGGGTGCTGGCCAATTCCAGCTGGCCGCTGAATCGCAAGCTCATGGCCGAGTTGCTCGGCTTCGACGGCATCATCGAAAACTCCCTCGATGCGGGCCAGGTGACGCCATCCGATGTGTCGCTCGAAGCGAGCGCCATCGTGTCGTCCACCGCCATCAGGCTCGGCATGATTCTGAACGACATCCATACCCAATATCACCAGACGCGCCCCTGGCTGCTGCTGGATGAAAGCGCCACCTATACCAGCAGCGCCATGCCGCAGAAGCGCAATCCGGGACTGATCATGCGCGCGCGCGAAGCGGCATCGGACGTCGTCGGTCTGGCGCAGACCGTGGTATTTCGCAACCACAACGTCACCAGCGGCATGACCGACTACAAATACCCATGGGAACAGCTCGGGCTGTTTCCCAAGTCGGTCAACATGATCAAGGGCATGGACCAGGCGCTGGATGCGCTCAAAATCGACCCGAAACGCTCGCTCGAAGAGCTCGAGGTCGAATGGACAACATCGATGGAACTGGCCGAAGCGCTGCAGATGGAGAGCAAGATTCCGTTCCGCGTCGGACACAGCTTTGCCTCGGGCATCGTGACCGAGGCGCGCAGCCAGGGCTACTCGCCCAAAACGTTCCCGTTTGCCGATGCGCAGAAGATATACGCTGCGACCATCAAGAAATACGGGCTGCAGGACAGCGCGCTGCCGATGACGGAAGAGCATTTCCGGCAAGTGCTGTCGCCGACCTTCATGGTCAGGACGCGCGTTGGCGTAGGAGGTCCGCAGCCGGCTGAAGTGGAGCGCATGCTGCAGGAATCAAAAGCGACGCTTGCCACCGACAAGGCCTGGATGAAAGAAACCAGGGGGCGGCTGGCGCGTTCGGACGAAAAGCTGGACAAGGCCTTCAACCGGCTGCTGGGCAAGGCAGACTGAAGAACCGTAGATTGCGTTGCCAGCCCCAGAAAGTCCGCTGTCGGCCAAAGGAGCCGCAACTGACGGGACAGAAAACGTAGGCTTCTGAGCGTCGGCTTACAGATAAGAGTCACTCAACATGCAGGCGCCAATGGCTGCAGTTGGAGGTGAACCGGCCATTTCCGGATCGCAAACGTCACTACGCTGGAACGTTTGAGCGAACGGCTTAGGATTCGAAACTGGAAAGATAGTCCAGCGAAGGCTAGCGCTGTGCAGAGCGCGCGGCGTTGCCCGTTTCATTGGCTCGACCGCGCTTCGGCCGACCCTGTTCCAACTCCCACCCCTTACAGGCGAGCGTGACGGTGCGCGGAACTGGCCGCGCG
>JAKAIH010000522.1 GCA_021825225.1 Pseudomonadota bacterium | reverse complement strand
CACCCCTCCCAAAGTTCTGCGGCAGTTACCGCATACTTGAGCCAAAACAACGGGGTCTGGGTTGTTTTACCGTATAGCTTCGACCTGGGCGCCACCTGGCGACGACGCAGCCGGTCGCTTGCTGCGTCTAAGTTTTGTCTCGCACGAATCGAAGCGGACAATCAAGGAAGCATCAGGTATATCGGCGGAAATTGAAAAGGCTTTAGCTGGCTATTCGTTCCGGGCAATATTTGCCACCGGCCCCGCGCCGATTGCGCTTGCGGTTTTGAACCTTAGTCCGGCGTCGTCTGCGAGCCGCCGTCCCGCCCGGCCTGGCGGCCATTGGCGGTTTCGGCTGTTTCGAGCAATTCCCGCGCGACCTCGCCGATGCTGCGCCGCTGCGAACGCGCCGTGCCGCGCAAGCGCTCGAAGGCGGCCTTGCGGCCGATGCGCAGGCGTTCCATGAGCACTCCGACCGCGATGCTGGTTTCGCGTCCCTGGCTCAACGCCGCATCGAGTTGGGTCTCGCGCAGGCGCATTTGACGCAATTCTTCGGCGCGACTCAGAGCGGACTCGATCGCAGGAGCGATTTGCTCGAACTTGAGCGGCTTGACCAGATAGGCCAGCGACCCGTATTCCGCCGCCAGCTTCGCAAGCGCCATGTCTGAATCGCAGGAAATAAACAGGAACGGAACTTCGCTGCCCACGCGCAAGCGGCAAGCCAGCTCGATCCCGGACATTCCAGGCAAGTGCACGTCGATCAGCACCAGGTCGGGCTTGGGCTGCTGCGTCGCGATCAGCGCCAGCGCCTGTTCCGCCGATTCCGCCTCGCCGATGCGGTAACCGACATGGCGGATGCCCTCGGCGAGCATGGCGCGAAGCGCCTGGTCGTCGTCCACGATCAGGATATATGGATCCCCAGCGGCCTCGCTTGTGACCGTCTCAACAGTCATCGGACGAAAACCCATTATCCATTCGAGCCTATTGCATACGGAACGAAACGGTACCAGCCCATTTATTCTTTGGCGAACAGACTTCGCGCGCCAATCTTACCTCAACTTCGCGAACTGCTGTCGTAGCTGTTCTGCCCCGGGGGGTGAATCGGTCCCTCAGCCCAGCCCCTGCTGCTGCAGGTATTCCTCGTAGCTGCCGCGGAAATCGACGATCGCCGTGCCGACCTGCTTGCCCTCGCCCGGCTTCATTTCGATGATGCGCGTGGCGAGCGAGGACACGAACTCGCGGTCGTGGGAAACGAAAACGAGCGTGCCCTTATAGCGGTCGAGCGCGCCGTTCAGCGATTCGATCGACTCCATGTCGAGGTGGTTGGTCGGTTCGTCCAGCAGCAGGACGTTATGCATTTGCAGGATCAGCTTGCCGAAGGCCATGCGCTGGCCCTCGCCGCCCGAGATCACTTTGACCGATTTTTTCGCGTCGTCGCCGGTAAACAGCAGCCGCCCCAGCGTGGCGCGCACCAGCTGGTCGTCGTCGCCCTCGCGCCGCCACTGACCCACCCAGTCGAACAGCGTCGATTCGGCGGCAAAATCGGCGGCATGATCCTGGGCGCAATAGCCGGGGCGCGCCTTCTCCGCCCATTTCACCGTACCGTAGTCCGGCTTCAGGTCACCCAACAGGCAGCGCAGCAGCGTGGTCTTGCCGATGCCGTTGGGGCCGATGATGGCGACCTTCTCGCCGGCTTCGATGGTGAGGTCCATGCCCTTGATCAGCGGCTTGTCGTAGCTCTTTGCCAACCCCTTCACTTCCACCGCGAGGCGGTGCAGTTTTTCCTTTTCGTCGTACTCGAAGCGGATGTAGGGATACTGGCGGCTCGAGGGCTTGACGTCCTCGAGCTTGATTTTTTCGATCTGGCGCGCGCGCGAAGTCGCCTGGCGCGCCTTGGACTTGTTGGCGGAGAAGCGGCGCACGAAGTCCTGCAGCTCCGCCACTTTCTCCTTCGCCTTGGTATTAGCCGCGAGCAGCTGCTCGCGCACCTGGGTCGAGGCGAGCATGTAGTCGTCGTAATTGCCCGGATACACCCGCAGCGTGCCGTAGTCCATGTCGGCCATGTGCGTGCACACGCTGTTGAGGAAGTGCCGGTCGTGGGAAATGATGATCATGGTCGAGTTGCGCGCGTTGAGCACGTCCTCGAGCCAGCGGATCGAGTTGATGTCGAGGTTGTTGGTCGGTTCGTCCAGCAGCATGATGTCCGGATCGGCGAACAGCACCTGCGCCAGCAGCACGCGCAGCTTCCAGCCCGGCGCGATCGCGCTCATCGGTCCGTTGTGCTGCTCGATCGGGATGCCCACGCCGTGCAGCAGCTCGCCCGCGCGCGCCTCCGCGGTATAGCCGCCGAATTCGGCGTACCTCGCCTCCAGATTGGCCGCGTGCATGTAGTCCTCTTCGCTCGCGTCCGGATTGGCATAGATCGCGTCGCGCTCGCTCATCGCCTGCCACATCTCTTCGTGGCCCATGAGCACCACGTCGAGCACGCGCTGCTCCTCGTAGGCGAACTGGTCCTGGCGCAGCTTGCCGACGCGCTCGTTGCGGTCGACCGCGACTGAGCCCGCGCTCGCCTCCAGGTCGCCGCCGAGAATTTTCATGAACGTGGATTTGCCGCAGCCGTTGGCGCCGATGAGGCCGTAGCGGTTGCCTTCGCCGAACTTGGCCGAGACGTTCTCGAACAAGGGCTTGGCGCCGAACTGGATGAGATCGGA
>JAKAIH010000521.1 GCA_021825225.1 Pseudomonadota bacterium | reverse complement strand
TTTCGGCGATCTGATGGCCACGCATCCTCCTGTGCCGGAAAGGCTGGCACGCATCTACGGCCGCCCGGTAGCGATCAGCGAACTCGTCGCGCGCTCGGCGGCTGTAGAGACTGAAGCGCCCGCACCTGCCGCGCCCAGCGCGCTCACCGGCGACAACACGTTTGGCCGCGGCGCGGGCGGGCGCCGCGGCGCCGCCGCCGAAGCACAGACGGGAATGGCGACCGGGGCCGCCGCGGTGATCGCTGCAGTGGGCGAGGTGTCCACGCGACATGTCGATTACGCCGCTTCGTTGCTCGATGCGCTGCCGCAAGCGGTGCGCGAACTCACGCGCAACGTAGCTGGAGCAAGGCAGACGATGCTCGGCCTGGTGCTTGCGCCCGACGGACCGGTGAAACAGGCGCAACTCGATTTGCTGCGCGCAGCCGGTGAAGACGCCGAGCTGACGGCCAGGATCGCCGCCCAAGTGCAGGACCTGGGCAAGGTCGCGCGCCTGCCGCTGATGGCGCTCGCTGCGCCGACGCTGAAGAGCCTGACAGCGACGGAGCGCGCGAAATTCCTCGATCTGCTGCAGCAACTGATAGCGGCCGACCGGCGCGTGACGCTGGAGGAATTCGTGGTGGCCACAATGCTCGAGGCGACCTTGGGTGAGCGATCCGGGCGCGCCGTGCCGGTGAACTACCGCAAACTGGAATCGCTTGCTGACGATGCGCGTCTGATCCTGTCCCTGATCGCGCACGCAACGAACGGCGAGGCGGGCGCTTCGTTCCAGCACGGCTTGAAGGAGCTCGGTATTCCGCTCACGCTGCTCGAAGCGCGCGCGATCAGCCTGGTCGACGTGAAAGCGGCGCTTGCACGCCTCAACCAGCTCGCGCCGATGCAAAAGCCGCGCCTGGTAAAGGCCTTGGTACAATGCGCGCTCGCCGACGGCAAGCTCAGCTTGAGCGATGCCGAACTGCTGCGGGCAATCTGTTCCACGCTGGATTCACCGCTGCCGCCCTTTCTGGAGGCGATGCCCTATGCGGCCTGAGAACTCACAACAAAATGAGGGAATGTTATGGCAAGGCGACTGACACCGGCCCTGCATCAGGTCAAGGCGCTGACCTTCGACGTGTTCGGTACCGTAGTCGACTGGCGCGGCAGCATCGCGCGCGAAGGACGCAAACTCGGAAAAGTACTGGGCGTGCGCGCGGACTGGACTGCGTTCGCCGATGCTTGGCGCGCCGGCTACCGCCCGGCAATGGACGATGTGCGCTCGGGCCGCCTGCCCTGGACCAATATCGACGGCCTGCATCGGCGCATCCTCGAGCGCATCCTGGCTGAATCGGGGCTCGACATATTGAACGACGAGCAAAAAGATCAGTTAAACCGCGCCTGGCATCGCCTCGCGCCCTGGCCCGACGCTGTGCGCGGGCTCAAGCGCCTGAAGAAGGGCTATCTCGTTACCACGCTGTCCAACGGCAACGTCAGCCTGCTCACCAACATGGCCAAGCACGCCGGCCTGCCTTGGGATTGCGTGCTTTCAGCCGAGCTGTTTCACCACTATAAACCCGATCCCGAGGCCTATCTCGGTGCGGCGGCCATGCTCGGTTTGGCGCCGCACGAGGTGATGATGGTCGCAGCGCACAAGGACGACTTGCGCGCCGCGCAGCGCGCCGGCCTGCGCGCTGCGTTCGTACAACGGCCGCTGGAGTTCGGCGACCCGGCGAAAAAAGACCTGAAGCCGGAAAAGGATTTCGACCTCAACGCCGCCGATTTCATCGACCTGGCAGCAAAGCTGGGACTGTAAGGTCTTTCGGGTTTATCCAAAACCGTGTTTTTTGGGCGGATGGTTTATATCCGTCCAAAGAAGCACGGTTGCTGCGGTCTCAAGAGCGACGACCGCGACTGCAGCAGGTGCAGTCTCAAATGCCAGGACCGCATTGATCGTCGATTTGGCGCGGACAAAAGCGTCCGCACCAAATCGACGATCTTTGAAATAGCAACAAACGTTTCAGATTTTCCGGAAAACAATATCCCACACCCCGTGCCCCAGCTTCAGGCCGCGGCTCTCGAACTTGGTCTGCGGCCGGTAGTCGGGGCGCGGCGCGTATCCCGGCGCGGTATTCGCCAGGGTCGGCTCAGCGGCGAACACGGCGAGGATCTGCTCTGCGTATTCCTGCCAGTCGGTCGCGGCATGCAGGTAGGCGCCCGGCGCGAGGCGCGAGGCAAGCAGTGCAACGAACGCGGGTTGGATCAAACGCCGTTTGTGGTGGCGCTTTTTCGGCCAGGGATCCGGGAAAAAAATATGCGCGCCGGCGAGCGACGCGGGCGCGATCATGTGATCGAGCACTTCGACCGCATCGTGCTGCACGAGGCGCAGATTGACAAGGGCATTTTCAGCGATCAGCTTGAGCAGGCTGCCCACGCCCGGCGTATGCACTTCGATACCTAGGTAATTGTTCTCCGGATGCGCCTGCGCGATGCGCGCCGTGGTCTCGCCCATGCCGAAGCCGATTTCGAGTATCGTCGGCGCGCGCCGGCCGAACACCTGCTCGAAATCCAGCGCGCCCGGTGCGTAAGCGATGCCGTAGACCGAGGACAGGGTATCGACTGCGCGCCGCTGCGCATTGGATACGCGGCCCTGGCGCAGCACGAAGCTGCGTATCGGCGGATGGGAAGATGGTGGCATCGGATCAGCCCGCTGCCGGGCCGGGGCAGGCGGCCTC
>JAKAIH010000520.1 GCA_021825225.1 Pseudomonadota bacterium | reverse complement strand
GCCGCCGCGGTAGCCGAAAATGCCCGGCGGGATCGGGCCCTGCCCCGGCACGCCGCGGCCGTTGGCAAATATGGAAATGAATTCCTCGTTGTCGATCGCGATCGAAATCGCCTGGCGCAGCTTGCGCGCACGCTCCTGCGCGGCCGCGTCGCCCTGCCCGCCCACCACCGGGTCGAGCCAGTTGAACGCGAGGTAGTAGATCGAAGTGGCGACCGAGGTCGTGAGGCGGATACCGCGGCTCTTCATCTCGGGCGACAGCGCCGCCTCCCCTTCTATGCCCATGCGCACCGCGTTGTCGAAGTTGTCGTTGCTGATGCCGGACTGGTCGTAGTAGCCCTGCATGAACTTGCTCCAGTACGGAATGCTCTCCTTCTCGCGCGTGAACACGACCGTGTCGATGAACGGCGCCGTCTTGCCCGCGTCGGCGAGCAGCCCGGCCGCCGCGTCGCCGGGCTCGCCCGACGAAGGGTAGGCTTCGCCGCGGAAATTTGGATTGCGCTTGAGCACCATGCGCGCATTCGGGTTGTTCTCGCTAAGCATGTACGGGCCGGTGCCGAGCGGATACCAGTCGAGGCTGAAATTCTTCTCCGCCATCCCCGCCTGCGAATAGAAGCGGTCGGCCTCGGGCGGCACCGGCGCGAAGAACGGCATCGCCAGCCAATAGATGAACTGCGGATACTTGCCGCGCACCTTGATGCGGTAAGTGTAGCGGTCTACCAGTTGGACGCCGGAAATTTCGTGCCGCGCGAGGCTGACCCAGATCGGCGTCGCCTTGTCCTCGCGCTCGAGCAGCGCCGCATACTCCTTGAGGCCGACGATGTAGTCGCTCATGTGCCCGAGGATGGGCGAATGGATGCGCGGATGCGCCAGGCGCTTGATCTCGTAGATGTAGTCCGCGGCCACCAGCTCGCGCGTGCCGCTCTTGGGGAAATCGGCAAGGCGGTACTTGCCGCGCAAATCCGCGGGCTTCAGATCGAGATACAGGCTGTGCCCGGCCGCGTCCCTGGCAAAGGCCGGATGCGGCTGGTAGTAGATGCCGGGCTTGATGTGTATCTCGTAGACGCTGTAGGCGACGTCCTTCGCCGACGCGGGCAATTCGGCGCCGGCGCTGTCGTAATAGCGCGGCCTGGGGATGGCCGCGGCGGTGGCCGGGATCAGCGTGTACGGCCGCTTGAGGTAGTGGTACTGCAGCGGCGGCTCGTACACCTGCCAGATGAAATCGTACTCGTCGGCGGTATAGGCCTGCGCCGGGTCCAGATGCTTGGGACGCTCGGAAAAGGAACTGTAGAGAATGTTCTTGCCGGACTCGCTCGCCGGATAGGGATCGTTCCAGACCCTGCCGCAGCCGGCGAGCAGCAGAACACAGACTAGCGCGACGAGGAAACGCATCGGCGGAGTTTAGCCGAACCCGCAATGAGCGTCACGCCAGTATAATTCGCATATCTAGTACTCCGGAGTCACCATGGGTTTTCTCGCCGAAAAGCGCATTCTCGTCACCGGCCTGCTCAGCAACCGCTCGATCGCCTATGGCGTCGCCAGAGCCTGCCATCGCGAGGGCGCCCAGCTCGCGTTCACCTATCAGAACGAGCGCTTCAAGGAGCGCGTCACCAACATGGCCGCCGATTTCGGCAGCCGCCTGGTGTTCCCATGCGACGTCGCGAGCGACGCGGAGATCGCACAGCTGTTTGCCGAACTGGGCAAGAGCTGGGACGGCCTGGACGGGCTGGTGCATTCCATCGCCTACGCACCGGGCGAAGCGCTGGACGGCGATTTCCTCGAAGGCCTGTCGCGCGAAGCATTCCGCATCGCGCACGAGGTGTCGAGTTACAGCTTTCCCGCGCTGGCCAAGGCAGCACTGCCGCTGATGCAGGGCCGGCGCGCCGCGCTGCTGACGCTGTCCTATCTCGGCGCCGTGCGCACCATGCCGAACTACAACGTCATGGGCCTGGCCAAGGCAAGCCTGGAAGCGGCGGTGCGCTACATGGCGGCCAGCCTGGGTCCGAAGGGCATACGTGTCAACGCGGTTTCCGCCGGGCCTATCAAGACGCTCGCGGCTGCCGGCATCGGCAGCTTCGGCAAGCTGCTCGCCTACAACGCGCGGCACGCGCCCTTGCGGCGCAATGTCACCATCGACGAAGTGGGAAATGCGGCCGCTTTCCTGTGCAGCGACCTTGCCAGCGGCATCACCGGCGAAGTGACTTATGTCGACGGCGGCTTCAACACCACGGCGCTGGGCACGACGGAAGTTTAAGCGCGGACGGCGGCCCGTCTGCGCGGAGCGCGCTATGACCGATCCCCCGCCCTCGCAGACGCCGGCAGCTACATCGAGCTGCAATGATCGGTCTTACAGAAATCCACGCTAACCGCCCTTCTTCTCCAGGTTCGCCCGGTTGATTTCTATCTTGGCCGTCGCCCTGAGGTTGGCGACGTAGGCGCTCGCGTCTTCCTGCGCCGCTTGCTGCACCAGTTGCTGCTGCAGCTGCTTCTCCTGCGCCGCATCGGCCGGCGGCGCGTCGATCACGCGCGAAATGCGGTAAATGCCGTAGCCGCGGCCGGGCAGGTCCACGCCCAGGTACGCGGGCAGCTTGCTCGTATCGGCGCGGAAGATCGCCTTCATGGCTTCCGGCTCCACCTGCGGCTTGCCCTGGCGGCTCACGCTCTTGACCGCGCCCCAGGCGAGCCCTGCGTCCTTGCCTTGCTGCAAT
>JAKAIH010000519.1 GCA_021825225.1 Pseudomonadota bacterium | reverse complement strand
TGCTCGCAATGAGAAAATAATAACGGTTCTCATTCGCTGTGTCAAGGTGCGTTCGGAAATTGGGCAGCCCCCGGCTGCGGCGCTGGCATGCGTGGCTCGGGCGCCGTTACAGGACGGAGGTATTAGCCGGGTGGGGCGATGACGCGGCGTGCGCCGCTATAGCGCCGCATCCAATAGTTGGCACGCAGGTTTTCGACCCGCACTTCGCCGCCGCTGGCCGGAGCATGGATGAAGCGGTTCTCGCCCAAATAGATGCCGACATGCGAATACTCGCGGCGCTGGGTGTTGTAGAACACCAGGTCGCCAGGCCTGAGTTCGCTGCGTCTGACCGCCTGTCCCAAATGGCTGAGATCGAAGGTATTGCGCGGCAGTGCCAGTCCTGCGCCTTGACGGTAGGCATAGGCCACCAGGCCGCTGCAATCGAAACCGGTTTGGGGCGACAGACCGCCGGTCCGGTAAGGCGTGCCCAAATATGCCAAGGCCTGCAAGGCGACGCTGCTCGCTTCGTCGCTCGCGTTGACTATGGGGGCCGCGGCGGCAGCCGGTTCAGCCTCCACTTCCGGCAGGCGCGCCGGCTGGCCCGCGCATCCGGTTAAAAGCAAGCTAATGAACCCTATTATAAACAGTGGATTATGCATTCGCATTCAAGTAATCTAGGAGATATACTCGAAAAAGTAAAGGTCTATTGGCTAAGCTTTCGTGTACCTGCAGACGAGTCGGGCCGTTAACCCCGAATACGGCGGTCCAAAATCGAGGAATCGGCATGCAGTGTTTGCGAGCTTTGCTTCTGTTCACACTTTGGGGGCTGGCCAGCGTTGCCACTGCGGCCGAGTTGGAGATTGTTACCCTCAAGTACCGCAGTGCAGAGCAGCTCATTCCGGTAATCCGCCCGCTGCTTGCGCCCGGCGGTAGTGTGAGCGGCCTGCAGAATCAGCTTATCCTGCGCACCACCAAGGCGAATTTGGCAGAACTGAGGAAAGTGCTTGCCGGTATCGACAGCCCGCCGCGGCGTCTGATGATCTATGTGCGCCAGGACGCGGAAGGCGTCGGCGCGGAAGGCGGTGCAGAGTTCAGTGCTGGCACTGACAGCGACACCCGGGAGCCCGGCAATCGGGAGGTCGGGCAGGAGCGACCCGGCGTGAGCGCCCGAATCTACGAGAGCAGAGGCGCGAGCGGCGATCGCATCACCCAGCAGCTGCAGGTGCTGGAGGGCAATCCAGCCTATATCCATGTAGGTCAATCCATTCCGGTTAGGTCGCAGACGGTGACGCGCTCGGTCGACGGCATCACGGTTAGCGATAGCGTCGCTTACCGCGACCTCGCTACGGGCTTCGAGGTGGTGCCGCGCGTCGCGGGCGAGCGCGTGTTCCTTGACATCAGCCCGCGTCGCGAAAACCCGGTTGGCAGTCGCGGCGGCGCCGACATTCAGCACGTGGTTACCAAAGCGAGCGGACGCCTGGGGGAGTGGTTCGAACTCGGTGGCAGTATCCGCGACGAATCGCGCGGTGACTCCGGCCTGCTGATTGGTGCAGCCGGATTGCGCAAGGACAAGCGCCGCATCTGGGTCAAAGTGGAGGAATTGAAATAGGGTGCGCGTGCTAGGATTGGGCGATGCCTCTTCCAGCAGATAATCAGCTAACGGCGGTATTCGGCGCTGACGGAGCGCTGAGCCGGGCCATCCCCGGCTATCGCATGCGCCAGCAGCAAGTCGAGATGGCGCTGGCCATCGCACAAGCCCTGCGCGACAACAGCCTGCTCGTGGCCGAGGCCGGGACCGGCACCGGCAAGACCTACGCATACCTTGTGCCGGCACTGCTTTCCGGCGGCAAGGTCATCATTTCTACCGGAACCAAGAATCTGCAGGACCAGCTCTACAAGCGCGATCTGCCCACAGTGCGCGACGCGCTTCAGGTCCCGGTCAGCACCGCGCTGCTGAAGGGGCGCGCCAATTACGTGTGCCACCATCATCTGGAGGGTGCGCTCGCTGACGGCCGTTTCGCCAGCCGCGAGGACGTGGCGCATCTGCACAAGATCGCGCGCTTTGCCAAGCTCAGCAAGAGCGGCGACAGGGCGGAACTCGCCGACGTGCCCGAGAATGCACCCGTTTGGCAGTCTGCGACCTCGACGCGCGAGAACTGCCTCGGCCAGGACTGTCGGCGGTACGCGGACTGCTTCGTCATGGCGGCACGGCGCGAAGCGCTCAGCGCCGACATCGTCGTCGTCAATCACCATCTATTTTTCGCCGACGTAATGCTCAGGGACGAAGGCGTGGCCGAGCTGCTGCCGGCCTGCAATGCGGTGATATTCGACGAGGCGCATCAACTGCCGGAAACGGCGACGTTGTTTTTCGGCGAGAACCTGAGCTCGGGCCAGCTGCTCGATCTGTGCCGCGATACGCTGGTCGAGGCGGTCGCCAGCGGAGGCGAGCTGGCCGCGCTGCGCCCGGCGGTAGCTGCCGTGGAGAAAGCGAGCCGGGACGCTCGGCTCGCGCTGCCGCTGGATGCGGTGCGCCTTGCCTATGCCGCGGCTACCGCCAAGCAGACATTGAAGCAGGCGCTCGCCGTTCTGGACGAAGACCTGAAAAAACTGTCCAAACTGCTGGAGACGCAGGCGCAGCGCGGTGAAGGGCTGGAGAATTGCTGGCGGCGCGCGCTCGAACTTCAGGCGCGGCTAGCGCGCTGGCTGTCCGAGGAGTCCGAGGGCATGG
>JAKAIH010000518.1 GCA_021825225.1 Pseudomonadota bacterium | reverse complement strand
CGAACACGCTGGCGATCGTGAAGTTGGTCGCCGACCAGCCGCCGCCACGCGCGGAAGGCTCTGCGCGCCTGCCGGCGACGAAAGGCGTGCATGTGCCGGTCACGGCCGGCGCGTTTCACGGCATGGCAATTGCCGATACCGGCGCGCAGGTCTCGGTGATGATGCAGAGCGTCGCGAAGGCCGCGCAGGTGAAAATGTTGGGAGCCTCGCGCCATGTCGATAGCGCCACCGCCCCTGTCTCCGGTCAGATCGGCCTCATTCCCGAGGTGAAACTCGGCGACGCGATAGTGAAGAACATTCCCGTACTGGTGTTGCCCGATGCGCAACTCACCATTACGGCCGGCAAGGAAACCATCTCGCTGCCCTTCATCCTGAGCCTGTATGCGCTGGCGGATTTCGGCCGCATCGCCTGGCTCGATCACGACAAATGGCTGGCGCTTGGCAGCGCCGCGCCGCACGCGTTCCCCGGCGCCGTGCCGATGCTCTGGCATCCCAACGGCATTGCGGTTCCGCTGCAGGGTCCGGGCGGGCGCCTGGCGGCGCAGTTCGATAGCGGCGCCGATGCGAGCTATCTGTACGACAATGCTGTGGCCCTGCTCTCGGCGGCCGAACGCGCCAGCATTGTCAAAACCAAACGCAAGATCGGCGGTGTCGGCGGCGTCGTGGAGCAGGAAATCCGCCGCGTGCCGCAAGCCGAACTGACGCTCGCCGGCCAGCCATTGCTGCTCAAGAATCTGGACATCGCCGCGGAGCCGAAAACCGGAGAAGCCGCGAGGCTGGGCGAGGACGTTCTGGCGTCCTATTCCGCAGTGGTGTTCGACTTCCGCGCGATGACCTTCTCGATTTCGCCGTAAAAGGAATTGCAGTCGAAGTCGATTTGGCTGCAAGCGCCGCCCCACCGCCTGTCATCCCCTTGCCTGCGAATCCGTGCGCGAATTACTAGCAAAATAGCGACGAAATCGCACACACCCTTGAACGTGCTCGGTTCGTTCCCCATTTCCACTTTCGAAAGACTTGGAGTGAACGAGGCACATGGCAATCCGAAGCTGACGCGAGACCAGACAGGTCCGGGTGCAAGCTCGCGTGCACCCACGCAGGAACATCCTGCAAGGACCGTGGCGAAGCAAAGGTGCCGGAAGCTGCGCTGAAACGCGTGGCGGCCGGCCTGCCGTAGCCTCGAAACAAAACGGGCCGCCTTGCGGCCCGTTTTCATGAGGCGGGATCGCCGCTCAGATCGAGCGTTTCACCATCATCTGCTTGATCTCGCCGATGGCCTCGGCGGGATTGAGCCCCTTCGGGCAGGTGTTGGTGCAGTTCATGATGGTGTGGCAGCGGTAGAGCCGGAAGGGATCCTCCAGCTTGTCCAGCCGCTCGCCGGTGGCCTCGTCGCGGCTGTCGATCAGCCAGCGGTAGGACTGCAGCAGCGCCGCCGGGCCGAGGTAGCGGTCGGAGTTCCACCAGTAGCTCGGGCACGCGGTCGAGCAGGAGGCGCAGAGGATGCACTCGTAAAGCCCGTCCAGCTTGGCGCGCTGTTCGGGCGCCTGCTTCCATTCCTGCTCCGGCGTGGGCGTCTTGGTCTGCAGGTAGGGCTGGATCGAGGCGTACTGCGCGTAGAAGTTCGTCAGGTCCGGCACCAGGTCCTTGACCACCGGCATGTGCGGCAGCGGATAGATGCGCACCGTGCCGGAAATCTCCGAGATCGACTTGGTGCAGGCCAGCGTGTTCTGCCCGTCGATGTTCATGGCGCAGGAGCCGCACACGCCCTCGCGGCAGGAGCGCCGGAAGGTCAGCGTGGGATCGACCTCGTTCTTGATCTTGATGAGCGCGTCCAGAACCATCGGCCCGCAGGCGTCCAGATCGACGCGGTAGGTGTCGACGGTCGGGTTGCCGCCCTTCTCGGGATCGTAGCGATAGACCCGGAAATCCTTGGTGCGCTTCGGCTTCTTGCCGTTCTTGGTGGCGGCGGCGGGCCAAGTCTTGCCCTTCTTGACCTGGCTGCCTTTCGGCAAAGTAAGCTGAACCATGACGCTCCCCTTCCGGGCCTGCTGAAATGCGCCCGGCACGATACGCTTGGGCGCGTCCTCCCATAGCAAACCGAATCATGCCCCGGCAATTGCCTAGGCGTGGTCCGGACCTGCGGCAGAGGGTGGCGGGATGAGGTGAACGTCCCGTTGCGGGAACGGGATGGTGATGCCGGCTTCGGCGAAGCGGTCCCAGACCTCCAGCATCACCGCGCTTTTCACACTCGCGATGCCGTTCTTTGGATCGCTGATCCAGGCCCGGATTTCGAGGTTAACCGAGCTGTCGCCGAACCCGGTGATCAGGCAGACCGGCTCGGGGAACGCCAGGACGCGCGGCACCGCCTTGGCCGCGGCGATGCAGAGCGCGATGGCTTGATGCAGGTCGGTATCGTAGGCCACGCCCACCGGGACATGCACCCGCATGTTCGGGCTGGAGTACGACCAGTTCTCCACCCCGTTGGTGATGAAATACTCGTTGGGCACCAGATACTCGCTGCCGTCGCGGGTGGCGATGGCGACATAGCGCGCCCCCATGTGCGTCACCCAGCCGTAGGTGTCCTTGTACGCCACCACGTCGCCGGGCTTGATCGACTTGCCCACGATCAGGGTGATGCCGGCCACCAGGTTGGCGGCAGTGCGCTGCAGGCCCAGGCCGATGCCGATGCCGAAGGCGCCGGAGAACACGGT
>JAKAIH010000517.1 GCA_021825225.1 Pseudomonadota bacterium | reverse complement strand
GGTGCCGCTCATCATGCTGGCCATTCCGTCCGTCCTCGCAGGCTATCTTTTCATTCAGCCGCTGCTGTACGGGCACTTCTTCGGGAACTCGATTTTTGTCAACGCGGCAGCCCATCCGGCCATGCGTGATCTCGCTGAGCACTGGCACGGCCAGATTCAGATGATGATTCACGGCTTGTTGTCGATGCCGCTGTGGCTGGCGCTTGCCGGCATTGCCACGGCCTACTACGGCTATATGGTGAACCTGCGCTTCCCTCAGGCTGTGCGGCGCATGCTGGGGCCGATCTATACCGTGCTCGAAAACAATTACTTCTTCGACTGGTTCAACCAGAACGTGCTGGCTTCTGGCATGCGTCTGCTGGGCACGGGCCTGTGGAAAGGCGGGGATGTGGGTCTTATCGATGGTCTGCTGGTCAACGGTACGGCGCGCGTGGTCGGCTGGACAGCACGGGTGGTGCGCCTGCTGCAGACCGGCTACATCTATTACTACGCCCTGGCGATGATTGCCGGCGTGGTGGTGTTCATGGGCTATTTTGTTCCGGGCAAGCTGTTGTCCGGCTGGTTCATCCGATAACAGCGAAGCGCGATACAAGCATGCAATCTCTCCCTTTGCTCAGTCTGTCCATCTGGATTCCCATCGCCTTCGGTGTCTTGCTGCTCTTTGTTCAGGGCGAGCAACGCGCTGCGGCTGCTCGCTGGCTGGCGCTGATCGGCTCGCTGATCTCCTTTCTCATCACCCTGCCGCTGATCACCGGCTTCGACAACGCCCAGGCGGGCATGCAGTTTGTCGAGTCCGTGCCCTGGATTCGGCCTTTCAACATCAATTACGCGCTGGGCATCGACGGCGTGTCGCTGTGGTTCGTGCCGCTGACCGCTTTGATGACCGTGATCGTGATCATCAGCGCCTGGGAGGTCATCAAAGATCGCGTCAGCCTTTATCTCGGCGCTTTCCTCATTCTGTCGGGCCTGATGATCGGCGTGTTTGCCGCGACCGATGCCCTGCTGTTCTATGTGTTCTTCGAGGCCACGCTCATTCCGATGTATCTGATCATCGGCATCTGGGGCGGGCCGCGGCGGGTGTATGCCGCCTTCAAGTTCTTCCTCTACACCCTGGCTGGTTCGCTCCTCATGCTGGTGGCGCTGATCTATCTTTACCTGCAGTCGGGCGGAAGTTTCGACATCGCCAACTGGTACCACGTGCCGCTGTCGATGACGGCGCAGATTTTCATATTCATCGCCTTCTTCTTCGCCTTCGCGGTGAAGATTCCGATGTGGCCGGTGCACACCTGGTTGCCCGATGCGCACGTTGAAGCGCCTACCGGCGGCTCGGTGATTCTGGCGGCCATCATGCTCAAGCTCGGCGCCTACGGTTTCATCCGCTTTTCTCTGCCTATGCTGCCTGATGCCAGCCATGCGCTCGCGCCGGTCATGATCGCCTTGTCGCTCATTGCGGTGATCTACATCGGTTTTGTCGCGCTGGTGCAGGCCGACATGAAAAAGCTGGTGGCGTATTCCTCCATCGCGCACATGGGCTTTGTCACTCTGGGTTTTTTCCTGTTCTCCGACCTGGGTGTGCAGGGCGGGTTGGTGCAGATGATCTCGCATGGTTTCATTTCCGGCGCCATGTTTCTGACCATCGGGGTGCTGTATGACCGCATGCACACCCGCCAGATTGCCGATTACGGCGGAGTGACCAACACCATGCCCAAGTTCGCCGCACTGGCCGTGCTGTTCGGCATGGCCAACGCCGGCTTGCCGGGCACCAGCGGTTTTGTCGGCGAGTGGATGGTGATTCTGGCTGCGGTGAAATTCAATTTCTGGATCGGCCTGCTGGCCGCGACCACGCTCATTCTGGCTGCGAGCTATACCTTGTGGATGATCAAACGGGTGTATTTCGGGCCGGTGGGCAATGACCATGTAGCCGCGCTCAAGGACATCGGCGCCCGTGAATTCTTCATGCTCGCCGTGCTGGTCGGCGCGGTGCTGTGGATGGGCGTGTATCCCAAATTCTTCACCGATCCGATGCAGGCTTCGGTGCAACATCTGCTGCAGTTTGCGGCGTCTTCCAAATTGCAGTGACAACAACCGCCATGAACTGGATCGCCATTTATCCGGAAATTCTCCTGCTCGTGCTGGCCTGCGTGGTCATGCTCGTCGACCTGTTCGTCAAAGATGCGCAGCACCGAGTGAGCTATTGGCTGACGCTGCTGGGACTGGTGGGCATCGGCGCGCTTTGCGGGCTTTACTACGCCTCGGGCATGCAGCAGTTCGCCATGGCGCGTGCGCTCATCGTCGATCCGATGGCCATGCTGCTCAAGCTTTTCACGGTCATCGCCACCATCGTCACCTTGGTTTACTCTCGGCGCTACGCCCTGGATCGCGGCATGTGGGGCGGCGAGTTGTTCAGCCTGGTGCTGCTGTCGCTGCTCGGGCAGTTCATCATGATCTCGGGAAACAACCTGCTGACCATCTATCTGGGGCTGGAACTGCTCTCGCTGGCGCTCTACGCCATGGTTGCGCTGCGGCGCGATCACACGCAGTCCACCGAGGCGGCGATGAAATATTTCATCCTCGGCGCGTTGGCTTCGGGCTTCCTGCTCTACGGCATGTCGATGCTGTATGGCGCCACCGGTTCGCTTGATCTGGTCACCATCTTCCGCATGATCGCGGTCGAGCCGATCAACCGCGCCGTGCTCGTGCTCGGGGTGGTGTTCATC
>JAKAIH010000516.1 GCA_021825225.1 Pseudomonadota bacterium | reverse complement strand
TACGTGGCCAGCGCCAACGACAACGTCATCGTCATGCTGCAGATCGAGCATATCGATGCGGTGAACAACATCGAGGCCATCGTGCGCGTGCCCGGCGTGGACGCGCTGATGATCGGACCCTACGATCTGTCGGGCACCATGGGCAAGCTCGGCCAGGTGAACGACCCCGAGGTGGAGCAGGCGATCGAGCGCGTGCGCGAGGCCTGCGCCGCCGCCGGCATGAAACTCGCGATTTTCACCGCCACTGCCGAGGGCATGAAACCGTATATGCGCAAAGGCTACACGCTGCCGATCGCCGGCATGGACCTGATGCTGCTCGCCGCGGCGGCGAGGAATATCGTGCAGGAGTTGAAGTAGCGGATTTTGCGGCGGCGTAATGACTGCCCTTGGCTGCGACGAAAGGACTTGCGCGCTGCGCGCGCCAACCGTGCTTTCTGTACGGATAAGAAGCGCATCCGTACAGAAAACACGGTTCCGATTAAAGACAAGGACGGCATGGGTTTTATACAAGTTCGTCGATTGCGCGCGGACGGTTTCTCGTCCGCGCAACGTGCAACCTGGCAACAGCGGCGATGCTGTTTTTGATCGCCACGTTTTTCACTCTTCATCACGAGGCGCTGACATGTCATACGAAAACATCCTGGTTGAAACCCGCGGCCGCGTCGGCCTGATCACGCTGAACCGCCCGAAGGCGCTGAACGCGCTCAACGACGCGCTGATGGACGAGCTCGGCGATGCGCTGGCGCTATTCGATGCCGACGAGGACATCGGCTGCATGGTCATCACCGGCAGCGACAGGGCTTTCGCCGCCGGCGCCGATATCGGCGCGATGAAGGACTGGAGCTACATGGATGTGTACAAGAGCGGCTACATCACGCGCAACTGGGAGCGCATCCGCACGGTGAGAAAGCCGGTGATCGCAGCGGTTGCGGGATTCGCCCTCGGCGGCGGCTGCGAGCTGTCGATGATATGCGATTTCACCATCGCCGCGGATACGGCGAAGTTCGGCCAGCCCGAGATCAAGCTCGGCATCATTCCCGGCGCGGGCGGCACGCAGCGCCTGCCGCGCGCGGTATCCAAGTCCAAGGCCATGGACATGGTGCTTACCGCGCGCATGATGGACGCCGCCGAGGCCGAGCGCGCCGGCCTGGTGTCGCGCGTGGTGCCGGCGGACAAGCTGCTCGAGGAGGCGCTTTCCGCCGCCAAGCAGATCTGCGAATACTCGCTGCCGGTGGTGATGGCGGCGAAGGAATCGGTCAACCGCGCCTACGAGAGCACGCTCAACGAAGGCGTTCTGTTCGAGCGGCGCACGTTCCATTCGCTGTTCGCCACCGAGGACCAGAAGGAAGGCATGGCCGCGTTCGTCGAGAAGCGCAAGCCGAAGTTCAAGCACAAGTGAGCGCGGGCGGGGCCCGCGCCATTGACAGGGACGCCGCTTGCGAGTCACGGGCATAACAGCCACCGCGCCCGGCCTGATCGCCTGGGTGTGCGCAGCGCATGTGGCGAGCATGCTGCGCTACGCGATCTACCCGACCCTGCTGCCGCAGCTGCAGCGGGAATGGGGCGCGGGCAACTCCGCCGCCGGCCTGATTTCGGGCATTCGGTGCAGTGCTGGACGCGGCCGGGGGCAACGCCAATCCGGCCGCCTGGATGCTGGCCTATTCCAGCCTGGGCGCACTGGGCGTGCTCGCGCCCGTGTTGCTGCGGCTGCGATGAGCGCGGCCGTCCGCATGCGGCCGCGCGACAGGCGCATCCGGGCGGCGCGGTTTATCATGATGCCTGCCATGAACCAACAATCCGCACACGAATATGCAATCAAGGAGGACGTCTCTAATGGAAAAAATCTGGCTTAAACATTATCCCGCCGGCGTGCCCGCCGACATCGACCCCAACAAGTACCAGTCGATTCGCGACCTGTTCGAGGAAAGCGTGGCGAGCTTCGGCGAGCGCCCGGCCTATCACTGCATGGGCAAGGAAATTACTTTCGCCGACATCGATCGCATGTCGCAGGCATTCGGCGCCTGGCTGCAGTCGCGCGGCCTGCAGAAGGGCGATCGCGTGGCGCTGATGATGCCCAACGTGCTGCAATACCCGGTAGCGCTGTTCGGCGCGCTGCGTGCGGGCATGGTCGTGGTGAACGTCAATCCGCTGTATACGCCGCGCGAACTCGAACACCAATTGAACGATTCGGGCGCGACGGCGATCGTGATCCTGGAGAATTTCGCGCATACGCTGGAGCAGGTGATCGCGAAGACGCCGGTGAAGCACGTGGTGGTCGCATCCATGGGCGACCTGCTCGGCGGCCTGAAGGGCGCGCTGGTCAATTTCGCGGTGCGCAATGTGAAGAAAATGGTGCCGGCGTTCGAGTTCGACAACGCCTTGCGCTTCAACGAAATGCTGCGCGTGGGCTCGCGCATGACCATGGAGAAGGTCGAGATCAAGCCCGAGGACATCGCGTTCCTGCAATACACCGGCGGCACCACCGGCGTGTCCAAAGGCGCGATGCTGCTGAACCGCAACATCATCGCCAATATCACCCAGGTCGATGCCTGGCTCGATCCGTTCCTGACCGAATACGACCGCAAGCACTACATCATCATCACCGCGCTGCCGCTGTACCATATATTTTCACTGACGGTGAACTGCCTGATGATGCTCAAGATCGGCGGCAAGAACGTGCTGATCGTGAATCCGCGCGACATCCCGGGCTTCGTGAAGGAGCTGGCC
>JAKAIH010000515.1 GCA_021825225.1 Pseudomonadota bacterium | reverse complement strand
CAACTGCGCGAGGACGCGGCGGAACTCACCCTGGCTGGCGGCAGAACCTTGCACGCCAAGTTGGTGGTCGCCGCCGACGGCATGCGTTCCTGGGCGCGCCAGGCTGCGGGAATAAAGGCCGAGCAAAAGTCCTACGACCAGATGGGGGTGGTGGCGAATTTCGCCTGCGCGCGGGCGCACCACGACACGGCCTATCAGTGGTTCCGCAGTGACGGGGTCCTCGCCTATCTGCCGCTGCCGGGGCAGCGCATGTCCATGGTGTGGTCCACCCCTGATGCCCATGCAGCCGAACTCCTCGGCATGTCTGCGGACGCGTTCTGCGCCCGGGTAGCCGAAGCCGGCAAGGACACGCTGGGAGACCTCGGGCTGCTTAGCGCCGCGACGCGCTTCCCGCTTGCCCTGCTGCGCGCAGAACGCCTGGTCGCGCCGCGCTTCGCCTTGATCGGCGATGCCGGCCATGCGTTGCATCCGCTCGCGGGGCAGGGCGTCAATCTCGGATTCGGCGATGCCCGGGACTTGGCGCGGGTACTGCTGCAACGTGAAATATTCCGCGATCCAGGTGAAGTTCGCCTGCTACGGCGCTATGAGCGCGCCCGCGCCGAAGATATACTCGCGCTTGCCTGGGTGACCGACGGATTGCAGCGACTGTTCGCGGCGCCCGGCGGCGGCGTGGCAAAGCTGCGCAACGCCGGGTTGAACTTAACCAACGCTCTGCCGGTCCTAAAAAACCTGCTTATCCGCCGCGCTCTGGGCTGAATTCGCCCGTAAAGGAAACTCATGTTAAAGCACATAATCGCTTTCGCCCTCCTCGGGTCCGCGCTGGCATTGGCGCAGGCCGCCGAGCCCGCGGGCAGGCTCACCACCGAAAACATCATCAAGCGCACGCTCGAAGGGCGGCTGGGCGGGGTCAAGATCGAAGCTGTGACCAAAACGCCCTACCTGGGGCTGTACGAAGTGCGCGTGGACAACGAGATTCTCTACACCGACGAGAAGATGAGCTACATCTTCAGCGGCAACATTATCGACGCCAAGAGCATGCAGAACCTGACCGAGAAGCGGCTGCGCGAACTCTCAGGCATCAAGTGGGAGAATCTGCCGCTGGATGCGGCGGTCAAAACAGTGCGCGGCAACGGCAAACGCACCCTGGCAGTGTTCTCTGATCCCAACTGCCCATACTGCAAGCGCTTCGAGAAAGACCTGGCCAAGGTCGACGACATCACCATCTACACTTTCCTTTACCCGATCCTGTCGCAGGATTCGCACGAAAAGGCGAAGGCGATCTGGTGCTCGCCCGACAGATCCAAGGCTTGGAGCGACTTGATGCTGAACGGCAAGGTGCCGGTTGCGGCGCATTGCGACACGCCGATCGAGAAAAATCTCGCGCTGGGGCGCAAATACCGCATCAATGGCACGCCCACGCTCGTATTCACCAGCGGCGAGCGCGTGCCTGGCGCGGTCCCGGCGGAGCAGCTGGAGAAAATGCTCGCCCAAAGCGGAAAATAAGCGCCCGAATTCCTTCGGCGCCTATCGCGCAGGCGGGTAATCCCGCGGCAGCAACACCCACATCCTTGCGCTCTGGCGCATGCGCCCGGCCTGCGCGCCCGCAGCATCGCCGAAACCCCAGAAATAATCCGCGCGCACTGCGCCGCGAATCGCGCCGCCGCTGTCCTGCGCCAGCACCAGGCGTGCGAGCGCTTGCGTGCTGCCCGGCCAGGTGGTGGCGAGAAACACCGGCGCGCCCAGCGGAATGTAACGCGGATCTACGGCGATGGAGCGCTCGGGTGTGAGCGCCACGCCCAGGGTGCCCACTGGACCGTCCGCATCGGCGTTCGGTCCGTTAGCAGTCTGGGGCAGCTCGCGAAAGAATACGTAGCTCGGATTCTGGTCGAGCAGTGCATCCAATTTTGCCGGATTGGCCGCCCCCCAGGCCTTGATGCCCTGCATCGACGCCTGTTCCAGTTTCAATTCACCCTGTTCGACCAGATAGCGCCCGATGGACTTATACGGCTGGCCGTTCTGGTCGGCGTAGCCTACACGCACCATTTCGCCGGTCGGCAACTGCACCCGGCCCGAACCCTGGATTTGCAGGAAGAACAAATCCACCGGGTCGTCGACCCACAGTAAGGCCTTGCCGGCGAGTGAGGGCAGCCCGCGCTCGATCTCTGCGCGTGGGTAATACGGAATCACGCGCCGGCCTTCCAGGCGCCCGCGCAGGCGCAGGTGCTTCAGTTCCGGGTTGATCGCGGAGAGATCGACGATCAGCAGGTCTGCAGGCGTGGCATAGAGCGGATAACGGTAAGGCCCCTCCTTCCTGCGGCTGCCGCGCAGCAGTGGTTCATAATAGCCCGTGGCGAGGCCCTGCACGCTGCCATCGGCATTGGCCACCCGGTAAGGCAGGAATTGCGTCTCGAAGAATTCGCGCGGTGAAGCTGTCGGCGGAAGCGCTTCAGCCAGCGCGCAGCTGTTGCGCCAGATGGGTTGTCCCTCGAGGCGGCTGCAGCTGCGCAGGAAAGCCTGCCAGGCGGCGCGCGGATCGTCGTCCGCCCAGCCGGGCAGATCTGCCCAGGTCACCGCTTCCAGCGTTTTCGCTTTCGGCAGTGCGGGTGCGACAGTCGGGCACACCGGGCATACCGGACAGGGCGCGGCAGCGGGGCAGGGCTGGTTCGGCGCGGGGGGGGCCTGCGGCTGCAGCGCGCAGCCTGCAAACAAAGTCAGCAGTGCCGCCGCA
>JAKAIH010000514.1 GCA_021825225.1 Pseudomonadota bacterium | reverse complement strand
CAACGAACTGGCGGGCTGGAAGGAAGGAAAGGCCAGATCATGATCGACCGCACCGAAGCCTCGAAGTATCTTGTCGGCAAGCTGCAGGACGAGCTGGTGGTGACCTCGCTCGGCAACGAGAAGTACGATCTGCGCGCGGGCGGCGAGCGCGACCGGAATTTCTACAACTGGAACGCCATGGGAATGGCTTCGTCGATGGGGCTCGGGCTGGCGATGGCGCGGCCGGAGCTGAAGGTGATCGTGTACGACGGCGATGGCTCGCTGCTCATGAACCTGGGCTCGCTTGCGACCATAGCCTCGCGCGAACCGGAGAACCTGATTCACATCGTTTGGGACAACCGCAGTTACGCCATGACGGGCGGGCAACCCACCGCGACCGCGTGCCGCACGAACCTGGCCAAGGTGGCAGAGGGAGCCGGCTACCCCAGGGTGGAACGCGTGGAAACGCTGGCGACGTTCCAGAGCGCAGTCGATCGCGCACTCAAGGAGCCGGGCCCCTGGTTCATCCATTGCCTGACGCAGGAGAAGCCCGTCGCGGGTGGCGGCCTGCCCAGCCCCACGGCGATCAAGCACCGCTTCATGGATGCGATCGGTGCGCGCCACTAGGGACCGAGTTCCTGGAGCGCCCGGAAAATGAGCCGGAGGGACGCGCTCCCGGGTGTCGTCAGTGGCTCTGGGACACGATGCGCCGCGTCAGCAGATCGCCGATTTCCTGCTCGCTGTAACCCGTTTCGCGCAACACCTCGCGCGTATGCTGTCCGAGCAGCGGCGCCGGCAGCCTCACGGCAGCCGGTGTGGCTGCAAATTTGGTGGGCGGATTGAGGTAACGGATCGTCCCTTCGCTCGGGTGCTCGGCGCGCTGGAACAGGCCGACCGCCTGCAGATGCGGGTGCTCCGGCAAATCGTCGACGGCATAGATCGGCGTAGCCGGAATGTCCAGCGAGGCACAGATTTCCACCCACTCGGCGGTAGTGCGCTGGGGCGTCATTTCCGCCATGTCGCGGTACATTTCCATGACACGGGCATTGCGCGTGCGCCGGTCGCAGCCGCCGTACTTCCCGGCCAGATCGGCGCGGCCCACACTGCCAAAGAAGGCGATCCAGTGATCCGCCGTATAAGGCAGGATCGCGATATAACCGTCCTTGGTCGGCGCCGGTCTGCGCCCGCCGGCGAGCAGGCGCGCATAGCCGGCCCTGGCCGGCGCCGGATCGAAACTCAAGCCACCCAGATGCTCGGCCAGCATGAACGCCGCCATGGTTTCCAGCATCGGTACTTCGACATATTGGCCGCGGCCGCTGCGCTCGCGATAAAACAGCGCGGCCAGCACCGCATTCACCAGCGCCATCCCGGTCGTCTTGTCCGCGATCAGGCTGGGTACGTAATCCGGCTGCTCGCGTCCCAGGCTGTTCAGGCTGGCGAGCCCGCAGGCGGCCTGAATGATGTCGTCGAAAGCCGGCTTGTCGCGGTCCGGGCCATCCTGGCCGAAGCCGGTCGCGGCGCAATAGACGATATCCGGTTTCACCTCGGCCACGGCGCGATAGCCGAATCCCAGTCTTTCGATCGCCGCCACGCGCATGTTATGGACCAGCACATCCGCACCCGGAATCAGGCGCCGCAGCACCTCCCGGCCTTCGGTCGACTTGAGATCGATGGCGATAGAGCGCTTGTTGCGATTGATCGCAAGGAACACGGAGCCCATGCCCGGGTGCAGGGACACGCCGCTGTCGCGCGCCAGATCGCCCTCGAGATTCTCGACTTTGATGATCTCGGCGCCATAATCGCCGAGTATCTGCGTCGCCAGCGGACCCAGCACCACCGAGCTCAGATCGAGCACACGCACGCCGGAGAGCGGGCCGGGCGCGCCACCCGCCGTTTGCGCCGCTGACTCGGCTTCGCTCATAGCCGGCTCAGCATCGGCCACAGCGCGTCGGCGCCCTGCGCCGCGACCATGCGGCCCAGGCGGCTCTGCCAATGCGTTTCGTTGCCGAATTCGTCGCGCCAGGACCACAGCCGGCGCGTGCTGTAATGCAGGTTGTGCTCGCGCGTGTAGCCCATCGCGCCGTGCACCTGATGCGCGATTTCGGCGCCCTTGCCGGCCGCTTCCCCGGTGCGCGACTTGGCCACCGCGACCGCAAACTCGTCCGGCGCCGCGACCGAGGCCTCGACCGCCGCATCCGCCGCGGCGCTCGCCGCCGCCACCTGCCCGGCGAGCTGCGCCAGCATATGTTGTATCGCCTGGAATTTTCCGATCGGGCGGCCGAACTGGACGCGCTCGTTCGCATACTGCAGGGAATACTCGAGCACGCGCTCCAGCGCCCCCGCCATCTGCACACTGCGCAGCAGCGCACCCTCGGCAAGAAGGCGTGCCGTAGCATGGTCCAAGGCTGCACAGGCAAGCAGCGGCACAGCCTCGAATTCGAGCCGCGCGCGCGGCTCGCCCGCGAGGTTCTTCTCCACGCCGCGCACGGCCCCTGCAGTCGCGACCAGGCCCAGCACCGCCTTGCCCGCAAGTTCGCCCGCCACCACGGCGTGCGCGCACAGATTGCCCCAGGGCACGCGCTGCGCCCTGCCCGACAGCGCGGTTCCCGCCGAACTCTGAACGAAGTCGATCCGGTCACCCGCGTGCACCGGCGCGACGGTCAGCGCGCCTTGCGGCACCGCCATTCCCGCAGCCGCGAGCAGCCGTCCCGCAAGCAGGGTCTCCGCCAGCGGCAAGGGCGCTGCGTGGTAAGCGCT
>JAKAIH010000513.1 GCA_021825225.1 Pseudomonadota bacterium | reverse complement strand
TTCCGATTGCGGCCGGCGTTCTCTATCCGCTGACCGGCTGGCTGCTGTCGCCGATGCTGGCCGCTGCCGCGATGAGCTTCAGCTCGGTCTCGGTGATCTCCAACGCCCTGCGCCTGCGCTTGGTGCGGCTGTAGAAGGGCTGGGGTTACTTCGGCTCCGCAATGATGTGGCTATGCGGCGCACGAAACGGAGAGTGCATGACGGCGAAACGTGCTGCGCGGCTGACGACGCTTAATCCGCGCTGGACGGGCGGCAACAGAGCCGATCGGCCTGGACCGGCGGGCAAGGAACCGTGCCGTAAGAACAGAACACGCAGCAATCGCCGGGCAACGGTTTCAGGAGAACGCCACAACCGCTGCAGCGATGGAAATAGATGCAGGCGTCCTGAGGCATTTCGGCTTCTTCGCGATGGCCGCATTCAGGACAGGTCAGGGTCGATCTGAGGATCATCGCGGCGCCTTCAGACCGAGTATACCCGTCGCGCGCAGCGAGAAAACCGCAAATGTCTCGTCACCGCCCATGTTCAGGCGTGACGAGCAGCGTGCCGGTACTCTCGGGATGGAAATCGTTGAAGAATCTGTACTTGCCGGGCTTGAGGGGGCCAACTGAAACCGGAACCGCGCTGTCGCCCGGTATCACCACTTCGCGGTCGAATTGGCTGCTCTCGAATTCTGCGGGCATAGAGTCCTTGTTCGTCACCATGATCTTGACGGTGCGCCCCGCCGGGATGGTGAGCGTCTGCGGCTGGAAAACCTGATTCTTGATCGTGAGCGGGACATCCGGCGCCGCGGCCGCGGCCGCGGCCGAGATCCCGGCAAGCGCTAACACCGCGCCGATCAGCGGCAAAAGATATTTCGAACGCGTCATCACAACTCTCCGCATCTTTCTCAGTTCGTCACTTCGGCGCGCCGGGCCGCGAACCTCTCGCTCCTGGCGAGCATGAGCGTGCCGATAGCCGCGAAACTAAAGAGCCACACCAGAACCTGCATCAGGGAGGGCGCCGGCGTATACCCCACCAGCGCAGACATGCTGCGGCCGATGAGACTGCTGCCGCTGAGCAGCATCGAACTGTCCCACACCTGCGGCACCAGCGCCGGCAGATAACCGGCCTGCACCAGGAAAGCGATGCCGCGCGCCAGCATGCCCGACGCGATGAACAGGATGATCGCGCCGCTGACCTGGAACAGGCGCTGCAAAGGAACGCGTGACAGCCCGGCGAACAGCACGACGCCGACCGCCGCGCCGCAAGCCAGCCCCAGCAGGCTACCGATCAGCAGCGGCATCGTCCGCACGCCGCTCACCGCGATGCCGTACAGGAACATGGCGATCTCAGAGCCTTCGCGCATGACCGCAAGCGCCGTCACCGCCAGTAGCATCGCGACCGAGGCCCGCCCCGCCACCACATCGGCGCCCAGCGTCTTCAAGCGTGCCGCCATTTCGCGGCCATGCTTCGCCATCCAGATGTTGTGCCAGGCCAGCATCAAGCCGGCCGCACACAGCACGGCAGCGCCGAACAGTTGCTGGCCCGTGCCGCCCGCGAAGCGCGAAATCGCGCCGATCGCCGAGGCGACCAGCGCAGCCCCTCCGATGCCGAGCGCGATGCCGGCGACGACGAACCGCCCGCGACCCGGCAGCCCCTCGACGGCCGCCGCGACCACGCCGATGACAAGCGCCGCTTCCAGCACTTCCCGGAAGACGATGATGAGCGCACCGATCATGGCCGAAACTTTCCTTTGCTCTCATACCCCTTCGCGCGCCCGAAACCGCCGGCCGCGCCCTGCCCTCATAACCGCCGCCCCTTGACGCTTATGTTGCTATTGCGACTTAGTCGCATATACGGACATTAGGGAAGCATGTCAATGCGATTGCGCCTCAGGGATGATTCAGATCAAAGAGCGGCAACTTTCCGCCGTTCCGCGAGCGGTCTCGCATCCTGTAATTGCCGCCGCCGATGGACTAGCCGGGCATCCCGCCGCTGCTAGGACAGTCGCCTGGACTAGTTCTCGGTCAAGCCGAAGCGCGGCTTGGCTTGCGGCGCGCGCCGTGCGGCCGGGGATGGTTTTTGGTACCCGGAACTTACCCCCTCCTTCGAATTTCATTTTTTGAAATCAATTCCCTGTTTTCCGACGCAAGCTATTCAATCCCTTCGATAATTCTGCGCCAGCGGCCTTGCACCAACGCGACATGAGCGAACATTCAAAAAACCGCCGAACGCTCCGGCGCACGCCGAAGCAGGCATTATCCAGCCGGTTTGAAGAGCGTGGAGATAATTATTTGCACTGCCATATTTTGCAGCGGCGCCCGAGAGATGGAGAAGCTGGGAGCGGAAATAGACGCCACAGATGTGCCTGGCCACACCAAATTGTCGCGTTAGTTCGAACCGACCGGAATCCGCACTAGCGTGAACCGGTTGTTTCCGAGCCTGTATTTTCGGCTGAAGCTGCGGACGCCGCTCACCCGTGCGCCAGGGCGGTGCCGGCGCCGCCGCATTGCTACCCCGGTTCGGCCCAGGGGCGCAGACTGCAGGCGAAGCCAAACGCAAAATATCCCCTCGCCGGGGATGCATAACCTGCCGAAATTATCAGAAACCCTGAACGTCGCCGGACGTCTGCAGGTCAAGCGATGGTGCCCAGAAGAGGACTCGAACCTCCACGCCTTGCAGCGCTAGTACCTGAAACTAGTGCGTCTACCAATTCCGCCATCTGGGCACGGTTTGGGGTCGGGATGTTTAGGGGCCGGCC
>JAKAIH010000512.1 GCA_021825225.1 Pseudomonadota bacterium | reverse complement strand
GCCTGCGTCACCGATGCGCGCGGCGCTCGCCGATCTCGTGGTCGAAGGCGGCGCGGACGGCCCCGCTATCGATGCGGACTGGGGCGAGCCCGGGCTCACGCCGGCGGAGCGCGTGTTCGGCTGGTGCAGCTTCGAGGTGCTCGCCTTTGTCGCCGGCAATCCGGACAAGCCGGTGAACGCGATTCCGCCGCGCGCGAGCGCGCACTGCCAGCTGCGCTACGTCGTCGGCGTGGATGCGGCCGACATCGTGCCGGCGCTGCGGCGGCACCTGGACCGCAACGGCTTCGGCATGGTGCAGCTCGCGCCGGCGCGCGACGGTTTCTTTGCGGCGACGCGCCTCGCGCCGGATCATCCCTGGGTGAAATGGACCGCCGCCTCGATAGCGCGCACGCTGGGTACGAAGCCCGCGATCCTGCCCAATCTCGGCGGCTCCCTGCCCAACGACGTGTTCGCCGATGTGCTCGGTCTGCCCACGGTGTGGATTCCGCATTCCTATGCCGCCTGTTCGCAGCACGCGCCGAACGAGCACCTGCTCGCGCCGCTCGCGCGCGAGGCGCTCGCACTCATGGCAGGGGTCTTCTGGGACCTGGGCGAAGCCGGGATCCCGGCGCGCGCCGCCTAAAGCATGCCGCTCGCGCACGCCGCGCGTATATTATTGTCACATTGCCATGCTGGAGTAGCACGCCGGACGGTAAGCCGATCGAGACGCGACAGAAGGAGGAGCGAAGCATGACTACCGATTGCAGCAAATCGAGTTACCGCGTGTTGCGCGCGTTTGCAGCGGCTGCGCTGGCCCTGTCGCTGGCGGCATGCGGCGACAAGCCGCCGGCCGAAAGCGCCAGCGCGAAAATCGAGAGCGCGAGCGACGCTGCCGCGCTCCAGGCAAAAGCAGCAGCTGCAGCGGCGGCGAAAAAGCAGGCCGAAGAGCAACAGGCGCAGGCCGACGTCGCGAAAAAGATCGCGGACGAAAAGGCGGCCGCGGACCAGGCTTTGGCCGACAAGGTGAAGGCTGCGCTGGTCGCGACGCCCAGCCTGAAGCGCCTCGGAGTGGACGTGCGCGCTTCCGATGGTGCGGTGACGCTGTTCGGCGCCGCGGACAGCAAGGCGCAGCGGCGCAAGGCGGAACTGGTCGCCTCCAAGGTGCCGGGCGTGCGCTCGGTCAAGGACGAGCTGCAGATCGCGAGGGGCTCCTAGCCGCGCCGAGGTATCGGCTTTGAGCGCATCGCCCTGCCGCTTCCTGGCGGGACGATGCCACCATCGGCAGTGACTGGAAGCAGGCGAGACTGACACACGCTACGCCCATGGCTGGCGGCGGAATCTCAAGTTTTCCCGCTGACGGCCGTAGATTCTGTTGTGGCGGGAGACCGCGGGAGAGCAGTGTGAGTCAGGACGCGTCGGTTGGCGAACGCCGGCAGAACACCAGGCTGCGCGGCTTGTTCGAGAACGCATACCAGAGCATCGCACCCTTCCTCGACCCGAAGCTCACCTGGGGCGGTGTGCAGCTGGAGTACCTTGCCTTCCGTGCGCTGCGCGAAACCCTGCCGGGGCTCTCTTCCACCGAGGTCCGGCAGCTCGTATCCGCCTCGGTGCGCGTGTACAAGGAGCGCGCAGCCGCCGCGCAAGCGCCCGCGCCCGAGCGCATTATCCCGGGCTCGACATCGCTGCGCGCCGCCCGCAAAGAACGCGCGATCCATCATCCGCCTTCGACGTACCCGATCGATTCCTGCTAATCTTTTGCCGGCGCCGCAAACCTCGCTGCGCGCAAGGCTTTCGATGATGAACGGGAATTGGGCATGAGCGAGAAGACCATCACCATGCTGCATCCGGGCGAGATGGGCGCCGCGATCGGCGCCGGTCTGCTCGCGCGCGGGCATCGCGTGCTGTGGGCTTCGGCCGGCCGCGGCGGGGCAAGCCGCAAGCGCGCCGAAGGCAGCGGCTTCGAGGATGCAGGCACGCTCGCGCGCGCGGTGCGCGAGGCCGATATCGTTTTCTCGGTCTGTCCGCCGCATGCGGCGCTGGATCAGGCGCGCGCGGTCGCCGCCTGCGGCTTCGGCGGCGTCTACGTCGACGCCAATGCGGTCTCGGCCGAAACCGCGCGCGCCGTGGGGCGCGTGGCCGAAGCCGCCGGGGCGAGCTATGTCGATGCCGGCATCATCGGTCCGCCGCCGCTGCACGGTGCCAGCGTGAGGCTCTACCTTTGCGGCGGCCGCGCCGGCGAAATCGCCGCGCTGTTCGAAGGCTGCATCCTGCAGGCGATCGTGCTCGCGGGGGAGGTGGGCACGGCCTCCGCGCTCAAGGTCTGCTATGCCGCGTGGAACAAGGGCGCGACCGCCTTGCTCGCCGCCATACGCGCGCTGGCCGGGCGCGAGGGCGTGGACCCGGCGCTGATCGAAGAATGGAACATCTCGCTGCCCGGCATACCCAAGCGCTCCGAGGCCGTCAGGACGAGCGCGCGCAAGGCCTGGCGCTGGATAGCGGAGATGGAGGAAATCGCGGCGAGCTTCGAGGCGGCGGGGCTGCCCGCGGGCTTTCATCTGGCTGCGGCGGACATCTACCGCAGGCTGGAAGGATTCAAGGATGCGGCCAATCCGCCCGACCTGTCAGAGGTGAGGGCTGCGCTGTTGCGCCGGCCTTAGCCCGCTTCCACCAGCACCGGACTGCACGGCTGGCCGTGCCGCAAGCCCCAGGCTTCGCGCAAACTCGCTCCAAATGCGGGGCCAACAGGGGTAGTATGCTCCCCTTTTTTCGGAACCTTCCTGCATGGCC
>JAKAIH010000511.1 GCA_021825225.1 Pseudomonadota bacterium | reverse complement strand
ATCCGCAGACTGCGCCAGCGCAAGTAGCGCGACACGCGCGCACAAAGAAGGCGGCTGCGGCCGCCTTTTTCCGGCACGACAGATCGGAGAACCAGCATTCATGCGCTTCTCCGCGCAATCACGTCTCATCGGCGGCGGCCCCATCTACTCGGCCTGCTGCCCTCCCCCCGGCTCCTGCTGTATCCTTACGCGAACGAACATGCGCGGGCAGGCAATTCCATGCCGGTCCGCCGGACAAAAGTAAAGGAACCCGCCATGGACAATACCCAGCTCGCCGAACTCCTGATGGGCATCGCCAAGGCCCAGCACGCGATCATCGACGCCATCGATCGCGCCGAGCCCGGTTTCAGAAACAACCACGCCGTGCCCATCCTCACCACCGCCGCCAACGTGCGCGCCGCCGTGCCGCGCATCCAGGACTTGCCCTCCCGCATACTGCTGCGCATGCAGGGGCGGGCAGCGTTCGACGTGGCGCAAATCCTGCACGACCTGGAGGCGGCGCTGGCTTCGCATGGTGTTTCGCCCGGCGCGTCTGCGGAACCCGACGCGAATCTTTCGCCGGCCGCGATGCGGGCTGCGGCGAGGGTGCCGGCGGCGGCGCCGGCTCCTGCGGCGGCTGCACCGAGACCTGCGGCTCCTGCTCAAGCATCGGGTGGGGGCGATATGGATTTCACGGCAAAGTCTTAAGCAACCCCCCTCGAAATCTACACTACGCGTACCTTAACAAGAATGGCGCGCAGACAAGTCTGTCTATAGGTTCGCGCCATATCCCATGTGCATGCCGCGCTATGTAGATGCGTTCACCACAGTAATCTGATCGTTCAGCGTCCAGAAATCGTACAGATAGCCGAGCCCGAGCAGACCCGCTGTACATAGGTAAATGACCCCCGTGACCCACTTGCCCATGTACATGCGATGCAGGCCGAATAGCCCGAGGAAGGTCAGCAGTACCCAAGCGATGCTGTAGTTCACGCGCCCGGCGCGAAAGCGCAAGTCGGCTTCGCGGTCCATGCCCGGGATGAGGAACAAGTCGATCAGCCAGCCGATGCCGAGCAGGCCCAGGGTGAAGAACCAGATGGTTCCGCTAACCGGCCTGCCGTAGTAGAAGCGATGCGAGCCGGTGAAGCCGAAGACCCAGAGGATGTAGCCGAGGATCTTGGAGTGGGTGTCGTTGGCGGTGTTCATGTGTGCGGATTCCGGGGTATGCGTTTCCGCATGCTAGCGCGCATTGCGCGCGGCGTGGGGCGCGCGCTTCAGGTTATTATTGGTGCCAGCCGGGAATCCCTTGCCCGAACTGATCGAGGAGAATCGAATGTCGAATGCCATCACCGGCGGCTGTTTGTGCGGCAACATCCGCTATAGCGTCAGCGCCCCTGTCGAAAAAATCATCGCCTGCCACTGCACCAATTGCCAGAAAGCCTCGGGCAGCGGCGCGAGCTACAATGCGGTGGTGCCTAGCGCTGCGGTGACGTTCACCGCAGGCAAACCCAGGCTCTACGCCGACACCGCGGCCAGCGGCAACATCCTGAACCGCTATTTCTGTGGCGACTGCGGCTCGCCGATCTACACCCAGCGGGCCAAGGTGCCGGAAATGATGGTGCTCAAGGTGGGTACGCTGGACGCGCCGACCGACATGAAGCTGGTGATGAACATCTGGACCAAGAGCGCGCGTCCGTGGATGCATCGCGATCCGGCGGTCGAGCATTATCCGGAGAACCGGCCGGTCAAGGCCTAGGGGAGTTCGTCGAGCCAGGCGCGCAGGTCGTCGAACACGCGTCCGGCCTCGGCCTCGTTGAACAATTCGTGGTAGTAGCCGGTGTAGCGGCGCAGGGTGCCCACGCCCGGCGCGAGCTTCGCATGGAATGCGTCGCTGCCGCCGGCATCGACGAGGTGATCGTCACCCGCCACCAGCAGCAATGCCCTGATGTCGAGCGCGGACGCGCGTGCCTGGGTGTACTCGGCCGCGGCCAGCATCGCGCGCAGCAGCCGCGCGCTGATCTTCGCATGCACCAGCGGATCGCCGTCGTAGGCCTCGACCACGTCGCGCCGGTGCGAAAGATAATTCGAGTCCAGTCCGTTGGCTATGCCCAGCCCGGGCGCGAGTGCGCCCAGCACCCGCAGCAGCAGCTTTTGTGCGCCGCTCAGACGGATGCTCAGCGCGGGCGAGGACAGGATCAGGCCGCTAAGCGGCGACAGCGCGCGCGTCGCATAGTAAGCCGCGAATAATCCGCCCATGCTGTGGCCCAGCAGCAGCGGCGGTGCGGCGAAATCGCGCGCGAAATCGTCGATCGCGAGTTTCGCGTCCTGCACCATCGTCTCGGCATCGGGCACATCGCCGCGCGCTCCGCCCGAACGGCCGTGGCCGCGGTGGTCGTAGCTGCGCACCGAGTAGCCGCACTCGTTGAAGAAGCGCGCCACATGCGCATAGCGGCCGCTGTGCTCGCCCAGGCCGTGCATCAGCACGACGCCCTTGCCCGTTGCAGCCGCAGCATCGAGCGGCCAATCGGCGACGAACAGCGGTGTGCCGTCCGCGGCTGCAAGCGAGTGTTCGCGCGCTGGCGTCATGGGCAGTGCTGTTTGCGGACTTTAAGGTAAGGTGGCATTTGCCGTCGCAATGTGGCCCCGGCGGTCCGGGATCGTCGCGGCAGTATATCAATCCACACGCCGGGGCAGGACCGGAGGTGCGACGCCGGAACCGATGAGGCGACGACTGTATCGAGTTAGCGCTGAACGCGCGGGCGCGGGTGTCTCTGGCGGCGACGACAAGCATCGCG
>JAKAIH010000510.1 GCA_021825225.1 Pseudomonadota bacterium | reverse complement strand
CGAAAGCGAAACGCTGGAATCTCTGGACCTGAAAAACCTGCGGGAAGCCGCCGAGTTCGCGCGCAACAACATCTTGAAGAACATCGCCACGGCGGCCAACATGCCGGCGTCGATGATCAACAACGAAACGCTTGCCGAGGGCTTCGGGGAAGGTTCGGAGGATGCGAAGCAGATCGCGCGCTACATCGACCGCGTGCGCATCGAGATGCAGCCGCTGTATCAGCTTTTCGACAAGGTCGTGATGCACCGCGCATGGAATCCCGACTTTTACAAGTCGATGCAGGAAAAATACTCCGAGTATGCGGAAGTCAGCTACGAGCGGGCGTTCTACTCGTGGGAAAAGTCATTCAAGGCGACCTGGCCAAATCTTCTTGTCGAGCCTGACTCGAAATTGGTGGAAAGAGACGCGAAGATCATCGAATCAGCCCGCGCGATCTTCGAGGTCATGGCTCCGAAAATGGATCAGGGTAACGTTGCGATGATGGCCGGATGGCTGGCGGATATGGTCAACAGTCGCAAGCTTCTGATCAGCTCGCCGCTGTCGCTCGATCTGGATGCGATGGCCGAATACCAGCCGCCGGCGAACATCGCAGGCGCAGAACCCAACTTCTGAGGGCATGACATGAGCGCATTTCAACCGCTGCCGGCTGCGAAGGCCACGACGCAAGCCCTTGTGGTCGGGATCACGGCTTCGAGCCTCACGCTAGCCTTTGCGCCGTCCGGTGTCGTGCCGACCGGACTTTCGATCAGCCTGTATGCCAATGGCACGAGTCCGGTATTCGTGAGCTTCACGGGAACCGCTGTGATTCCGGTGGCTGGAACGCCGCAGGAAGGGCTATGGGTGCCGGCTGGACAGGTCAGGACGGTGACTGCGCCGACTGACGCACTCACGACCCTGAGCGCGATTGCGGCGGCCACAGGCACGACCCTTTACGTCACGCAGGGGTACGGCCAATGATCCAGACGCAATCGAACCTGGCGCTGTCCTATGCGCAGGCCGGCTATCTGGTCAACAACCAGCAGTTCGGGACGTGGAACGGGACGGCGACGTCTGCAGGGCTGGTCACGCAGTACGGCAAGACGCCGAACACAGCGCGCGCCGTCAACATCTACCGCACCGACTGGCAGGGTCAGCAGTTGCTGTATCCGACGCCGAGGACGAATTTTTTGGGTTACTCCGGCCAAATAGGCACCGTGTCGTGGTATTACGAATACACATCGGGGACGCTCAATAGCACGACCGCCCCGGATGGCACTACGACCGCCACGCTCCTCACTGATACCACTGCGGCGGCCAATCACGGCGTCCAGCAAAGTGTAACGTTGCCGGCCGGCCTCATCACGGAGAGCGTCTATTTCAAGGCTGGCTCGCTTGCCTATTGCTCACTCCAGTTCATAATTGGTTCCGGGGGCGCATATGTATATTTTGACCTGTCTGGCTCGGGATCAATTTCGCAAGCGCCTGCCGCTTATGGTGTATTTTCGCTTTTGGGATCGTCGGCTGAAATTGTAGCGCTATCGGGGGGTTGGTTCCGGTGCAGTTTTACCGTTGAAAATCCAAGCAGCGGATCAGTTGAATTTTTTCCTCAGTGTCAGAATGCTGGAACTGGCCCCGGCTACTACACAGGAACGGGCACTGGAACAATTTATGTATGGGGTGGCCAAGGAGAGTTCAGCAGCGCTCCAACTGGATACATTCCGACCCCAACATCCTCACCCGTCACCATCACCGACTACACCCTGACCGGCACCACGGTCAACCTCGCGCAGGCGCCGGCGAGTACGGCGACGACGAACGCGACGTTTTACGCGACATGAAGAAGCCGCAAAGCTTTGCCGAGATTCTGACGCAGGCTGTGCGGGACTTGACGGAGTTCGGGTTCACGGACATCGAGCGGCTGAATACCTGGCTTCGAAAGCTTCGGTTTGCGGCGATCAGCGATCTTCCGACCGACCGGCAGCTTGAGTCTCAGGTAGCTGATGCTCTGAGGGCAGCGTTCAACCGCGCCCTGAGCAAGCCCGCGATCCTGCGTACTCAGCGCGGCATCCAGTTATTCAGTGTGGAGCAGATCAAGCCACAGCTTCGGGGCGAGCTGGACAAGCGCATCCTTGCATCGGTGAACCTGATCAAGCTGAACCGCGATCAGGCGATCGAAAAGACCTTGCAGCGGTTCCAGGGCTGGGCGACCTCGATCCCATCCGGCGGTTCGCGCGTGGTGGACAAGCGGGACGTCAAGGAGGACATCGGCAAGTCGATGCAGAAGATCCGCTTCGAGCAGCGGCGCGTGGCGATCGATCAGGGCCACAAGCTGGTCGCGGCGGTGAATGAGGTCATCGCCTTGCAGACCGGGGCGATTGCTGCCGAGTGGCGGTCGCATGGGCGGCACGACAAGCGCTACGACGCGCGCCCGGAGCATCTGGCGCGGGATGGGCACATCTATGCGATCCGTGGCAACTGGGCCATGGAGCGCGGGTTGATGAACAAGGGCGCGGGCTACACGGACGAGATCGAGCGCGTAGGGGAATTGCCCTACTGCCGCTGTTTCTACGTCTATCTGCACAACCTGCGCGAGCTGCCGAACTCGATGCTGACCGAGCGCGGCAGGTTTGCGTTGCAGGAAGTCAGGGTTGCTTAGCACGCCAGATGGCGGCCATTTCCTCGAAGTAGGCTTTCCGACTCTGGCCGCTGATGCCCCACATGAGGCAGAACACCCAGCCGAGGACGGTCCAGCCGAACAGCAGATTGCACGCGAACAGTGCGCCTTGACTGCGCATGT
>JAKAIH010000509.1 GCA_021825225.1 Pseudomonadota bacterium | reverse complement strand
GTTTGCGCTCCTGGCCTGGGCCGGCAAGAGCTATCCGCTGCTGGTGTTCGCGGTCGGCTTCGAAAATCTCGCCAGCGGCATGGGCACCGCGGCTTTCGTCGCCCTGGCCATGGCGCTGTGCAACCACAGCTTTTCCGCCACCCAGTACGCGCTATTGTCGGCGCTGGCCTCGCTCGGACGCATCCTGTTCGGCCCGGTCACCGGCGCCCTGGTCGAGGCCGTCGGCTGGGCGAATTTCTTCGTGCTCACTTTCGTCGCCGCGCTGCCCGGCCTGTGGCTGGTGTGGCATATGCGCGCGCAGATCGCCGCGGTGGACGGGGCGAGGGACAGCGTAGCGTAGCGTCTTGGCTTGCGCGGCCGGCGGCCGGCGGCCGGGCCGCGCGGATCACCGATTGCGTACGGACGATGAAGCTGTCCGCACGCAATCGGTGATCTTGTATAAAACCCCTATGCCGGGTTTGGTGTCATCCATAGCGCGCGATAGCGCGCAACGTCAGCAAACCAAGCCGGCAACTGCGCCGCCGCCTGCATCGCCACGAATGCGGTTCAAACCTTCTCGAACCTGTATACCGCCACGCTGCCGCGCAGGTTGGGCGCGAAGCGGATGCGGCGCTCCCCCTGCATCACGACGCGCTCGAGGATGCGCACGCCGTGGTTGGCGCAGAAATCCTCGAAGTCGGCGAGCGTGCACAGGTGCACGTTGGGCGTGTTGAACCATTCGTACGGCAGCACGTCCGAGAGCGGCATGCGGCCGCGCATGATCTGCAGGCGTTGCGGCCAGTAGCCGAAATTCGGGAAAGAGACGATGCCCTGGCGTCCGACGCGCAGCATCTCCAGGATGATTTCCTCGGTATGGCGCATCGCCTGCAGCGTCTGCGACAGGATGACGTAGTCGAACGAACCGGCATCGAAGCCGGCGAGGCCGGTTTCCAGGTCGCTCTGGATCACGTTGACCGAGTTCTTCACGCAGGCGAGCACGTTGGCGTCGCTGATTTCGATGCCGTAGCCGCGCACCTCGCGGCTGCGCTTCAGATACTGCAGCAGCAAGCCCTCGCCGCAGCCCAGGTCGAGCACGCTCGCACCGGGCGGTACCCAGGCGGCGATGGCGTCGAGATCGGCGCGGCCGGCGAGCTCGGGCAGGGCGAGCGATGCGTTCATGCCTGCATACCCAGGTCGCGCGCCACGTTGTCGAAGTACGCGCGCACCAGCGCATGGTAGCGCGCATCGTCGAGCAGAAAGGCGTCGTGCCCGTGCGGCGCGTCGATCTCCGCGTAGCAGACGTCGGCGCGGTTATCGAGCAGGGCTTTGACGATTTCGCGCGAGCGCTCCGGCGCGAAGCGCCAGTCCGACGTGAACGATGCCACGAGAAATTTCGCCTTTGCCGGCGCGAGTGCTTTGGCGAGGTCGTCGCCGCAGGCGCCGGCCGGGTCGAAATAGTCCAGGGCGCGCGTGATCAGCAAATAGGTATTGGCATCGAAGTATTCGGAGAACTTGTCGCCCTGGTAGCGCAGGTAAGACTCGACTTCGAAGTCGACGTCGAAATGGAAATTGATCGCGCCCGAGCGCAGGCTGCGGCCGAATTTCTCCATCATCGCGTCGTCCGACAGGTAAGTGATGTGGCCGATCATGCGCGCCAGGCGCAAACCGCGGCGCGGCACCACGTTGTAGGAGTAGAAGTCGCCGCCGTGGAAGTCCGGGTCGGTGGTGATCGCCTGGCGCGCGACCTCGTTGAAGGCGATGTTCTGCGCCGAGAGCTTGGGCGCCGCGGCGATGACGACCGCGTTGGCGATGCGCCCTGGATAGGCGATCGCCCACTGCAGCGCCTGCATCGCGCCGAGGCTGCCGCCCATCACCGCGGCGAAGCGCTCAATGCCAAGGCGGTCGGCCAGGCGCGCCTGCGCATCGACCCAGTCCTCGACCGTGACCACCGGAAAGCTGGAGCCGTAGGCCTTGCCGGTCTTGGGATTGATCGAAGCCGGTCCGGTGGAGCCGAAGCAGCCGCCGGGGTTGTTCACGCCGATGACGAAGAACTTGTCGGTGTCCAGCGGCTTGCCCGGGCCGATCATGTTGTCCCACCAGCCGACGTTCTTCGGCTCGGCCGCGTAGTAGCCGGCGACATGGTGCGAAGCGTTGAGCGCATGGCACACCAGCACCGCGTTGGACCTGGCGGCGTTCAGCGTGCCGTAGGTTTCGTACATCAGGTCGTAGGCGTCGAGTTGCGCACCGCTCCTGAACGCGAGCGGCGTATCGAAGTGCATGGTCTGCGGCTTTACGGCACCGACTGAGCGCGGTTCGCTCATTTTGCCTCGTACAAAAACAAAACCCGTTCAGCTTGCTCGCTAAACGGGTTTCCCGCGCTTTAGCCGTATTTGTTTATCGCTCGGTCGTGCATCTGACCGGCGGCGCCCGCAAGCTGTCCATCAAATCGGCGCTGGTGGTGAACGATACTCGCGAAGCCCAGCGGCTGTCAATCGGCAAAGGCGGCCGCGCGGCCCGCGCCGGACCCGCTCAGGCGTTGAGCTTATCCAGCAGCCGCCTTGATTTCTCCGGGTCGTCGGCGCGCAGGATGCTGTTGGCGAGCCGGGTCAGATCGCCGAGATCGCTTTTCAGCACCTGCTGCTTGATCGCGAGCACGTTCGCCGGATGCATCGAGAACTGGCGCAGCCCGAAGCCGAGCAGCAGCCTTGTGAGCGTCACGTCGCCCGCCATCTCCCCGCATACGGCCACCGGAACCTGCATGCGGTTGCCGGTCTTGATGGTGTGGGCGAGCAGATGCAAC
>JAKAIH010000508.1 GCA_021825225.1 Pseudomonadota bacterium | reverse complement strand
CGCGGGCCAGGCAGGAATTTGTTGATCCGGGGCGAAATCGGCGACCGCGGCAACCTCGGCGATCCTCGCGAGGCCGATCAGGTGTTCCAGCATGAACACCTGCAGCGAGGCGGGCGCCGCGGCGACGATGCAGATGCGCGGACGGCGAGGCTGATCAATGCGCATTTGCAGGCGCCTTGAGGAGGTCTTCGCATTCCCGGCCATGCGGCAGATTCAGCTCATTCAGCCGATGGCACAGGGACAGCATCAGTCCGGACCATGCCCGGTCGATTTCGGCTGGAACCGTCGCGCGCCGCCGCTCCTGCCGCCAGCGGCCAGGCGGCGTGGCGTATAGCAGGTCCAGCGGCAGTTTCGCCCCGGTCGCCACGGCGGCCAGCAGCAGATTGCCAAATTGGCGGTGCTGCGCGAATTGACTGAGCTGCGCAGCCAGCAAATAGCGCCGCGCCGACCATACTTTGCGCAGCGCAGTAGGCCCCGCGCGGTAGCCGAGAAGAATCTCGTCGAGGACCGCAAACCGGCTGTGCGCATAGGCACGCAGCAGCAACTCCTGATCCTGGGCGCGCGCCAACTCGGGCGTCCGATAGCGGTAACGGCGGAACCAGTCGGCGCGCCCCATCCAGCTCGGGTGTGCCAGGTAAAAGCCGTTCCAGGGGCGCGCGCACAACGCTTCGTGGCTCAGGCGGCTGGGCCGCAGGCCGGTGGCCGCGCCGCTGTCGTCGAATTCCAATACCCTGCACGCGAGCAGATCGAGCGCGGGCTCGTTGTCGAGCCGCGCAACCTGGCGCGCGAAACGCTCGGGGAAGCAGACATCGTCCGCATCCATGCGGGCGATGTAGCGACCCTGCGCTGCGTCTATCCCCTGGTTGAGCCGGGCGGCCAGGCCCAGCTGCCTGCCGTCGCGCAGCAGGCGCACGCGCGCATCGCCGAAGCGCTGCGCGATCTCGGCGGATGCATCGGCCGAACCGTCGTCCAGCAGCAACAGTTCGAAATTGCGAAAGCTCTGCTGCAACACCGACAACAGCGCCAGCGCCAGCGTGCGCGCGCCGTCGCGTACCGGCAGGAGTACGGATACTTCAGGCATGCTTGCTCATGGATGGGGGTCGGCTTTTGCTCAGAGGCGGCTGATGTATTGCCAGCGGCCGACGGCGAGATCGCGCGTATCCAGCTTGGCGCTTGCGTACCAGGGAGTCGGTGCGATCACGATCTGCTCCGGGCTGCATCCCAGCCAGCCGGCCCACCAGCTGAAGCTGCTGTTGGCGAGAATATGATGCTTGCAGGCGCTCATCAAGGCCAGGTCGCGCTCCGGGGTCTGCGCGTTGCCGTCCACGAATACGGTCGAGGGGTCCGAACCAAGCTCGGCGCGGGCCCATTGCAGATCGTCCGAGAAAACCAGAAAGCGGCATTCGGGGCAACGGGCCCGGACCAGGCTCATCGCGCGCCGGTAATAATCGATGGAACACACGCCATGCACCTGGGCCGCGTCGTTGAGGCTGAGGAAATCCCCCCTGCGTATATGCAGTCCCACGCTGGTCGTCGCGCGCGCGAGTTCGAGCAGCTGCGCATTGGCGCCGCTCAGCGCTTCGCGCAGCGTGAAATCCGCGCGTATGCGCGCGGCGCTGTCGCTGAAATAGCGCTCGGACTGCCAGTATCCGACCAGGCACACCGGGTCGCGCAGTGCCAGCACGCCTGGATCGTAGGTGATCGCAGACTCGAAATGCCAGCGGCGGAACAGCGGGCGCGCGCGGCGCAGGCGCAGCCCGATTTCAACCACCCATGACGGCCAGCTCGTCAATTCCTCCGCCGCTGCGATTTTTGCGCGCAGCTTGAACGGACCCAGGGCGTAGTCACGGCGGGTGTAGGCCTGGAATGCCAGCGCATGCTCGAAGGCGCGCGTGTCCAGCAGCAATTCCGTCCCGAGCCGGTCGGCCAAAGCCCTGCCGGTCGCGTATTGGAACATCTGATTTCCCAGGCCGCCGGTCAGGCGCACGATGACCATCAGTCTTATCCGCTCAAAAGAATCGACCGCGTCAGCGCCATCGTGCGTCAGGCCTTGATGGCAGTGACGTGGTAGCCGACGGTGAAACGCTGTTCCCGGTCGAAGCGGTCCAGATAATTGCAGGCCAGGGGCAGCGCGAATGTCAGCAGCGGCGCGAGCAGCAGCCACAGGGGCAGCCACAGCAGTTCTGCCGCCAGCGGCATGCCCAGTCTGAATGGACGCGTAGCCTGCGCGAAGCGCAGGGCCTCCTGGGCGAAGCAGCGCAAGGAGCCGGCATTGGCCTCGACCCTGATTTGCGCAAATCCGGCCTCGGCCAGGAAATCCTGGTACCAATAGGGCGTGTAGCCGCCGTAATAATGATAGGGCTCCTGATGGATGCCTGAACCCAGCGGGGCAGTCAGCATCAGCCGCCCGCCGGGTTTGAGGATGCGCGCCATCTCTTTGACCGCCTTGAAATGCAGACTGTCAATTACGCTATGCGGCATGGGGATCATCGTTCCATTATTGTCTTGCTTTTCTATTTGGGACCATTGAACTGGTGTCAGCCCTGCTTTCAGCCGCGGCTTGGTGCTCTGTGGTCCCGGCTACCACCGCGCTGAATCGAGGACGAAACGGATCAAAATTCAGATCCCTTTGCCGGAATTCAAATGCTGGTAGTGATTCTAGCAGCCTATGCATGGCACAAGAAAAGGCGAACTGTGCCGCAAGTACGTTGATTTCCGTCTGGGCACGTTCGCGACTTTCGGTTGGCTCTCGGCCAAGGACTATGGCTTCAAATGGCAAAGGTGCAGAGAC
>JAKAIH010000507.1 GCA_021825225.1 Pseudomonadota bacterium | reverse complement strand
GATCATCGTCAACGCCGATTACCTGAAGACGCACAAGGCCACGGTGGCGAGCTTCGTCAAGGTCACGCAGAAAGCCTTTGCCGCCTGCGTCGCCGATCCCAAGCCCTGCGTGCAGGCGCTGGTCGATGCCAACGGCGCGCTCAAGTACGACAACGAAATGAGCAACTGGATGCTGGTGGAGGAGTTGATGAGCGACAAGACTTCGAGGACCGTCGCACTCGGCTGGCACGACGACGCGCGCATGGCGGCGGACTACGAACTGGTGAAGAACTACATCGGCCTGGACCATCCCTACGACGTGAAGACCGCCTACACCAACGAGTTCCTCGACAAGTCGATCAAAATGACCAAGTAGGAACTCGCCGCAAAACCCGGGCCTAGCCCAGCTCCGGCCCGGCCACCAGCATCACGGTTTCGTTGTTGCCGGGAGCAGATTCGGCGCCGTACACCATGCGCGTGAACGGCCGCTGCACGGTAAAACCCTGCAGCAGCACCCAGCTGCGCAGGCTGGTGTGATGATCGACGATGTCCATGTACACGGGCGCAGCTACGCTCGCCAGGACATGCGAGAGCAGCGCCTGCGCCGCGGGCAGGTCTTGCGCGACGAGGGGACCGAGCTGCCGCGCCTCGCGCCCGTCGCGGCCGAACAGGTAGCCGCAGATCCTTTCTCCCCGCTGCACCACCAGCGCCGCTTCGGGCAGGCGCGCCGCAAGCGCGCGCAGCAGCGCCTCGCGGCTGGCGCCGAAAGCGGGCAAATCCAGGGCCAGAATTTGCGGCCAGTCGTCCGGCATGAGGTGCCGCAGTTTCAGACCCGACACGTCCTGCCAGCCGGTCACCGGCCGCGCCGCAGCCAGGCTGTAGCGGCGAAAGCCCCACGCGTCGCGCAAACCCTCCTGCACGTAGACTTCATGCCCGGCCGGCGTGGCGTCCAGAACCGCCACGAGGCCGCGCGCCTGCAGGTAGCCGAGCGCGCGGCGCAACATACGTGAAGCATAGCCGCGGCGGCGGTGCTGCGGCGACACCAGCACCATGCTCATCCAGGCGAATTGATCGCCGTAGGGCAGCACCACGATACTGGCGATGAGGCTGCCGTCCGCAGCCGACAGGCCGAAGCCCTTGCCCAGGCGCAGCATCATGCGCCAGTCGGCCTCGTTCTGGTTCCAGTTCGCCGCACGCGACAAGGCCATGGCGCCGGCGAGATGCTGCTCGCCCAGTTCGTGCTCGCGCACTGCGGCTATATCAGTATTTTCCGTCACGAGTCTCGAAATGCGTGTCCTTGCCCAGGCTCGCGCCGCCGCGCATGATCCAGTCCGCCTGCCAGGCGATCATCGCATCCAGCGGCACGCCCGGCCGGCCGAACAGCCGCTGCGCCTCGGCGCTGTTGACCAGCCAGGCCGTTGCCGCCTCTTTGCCGGCGAACACGGGCTGGCGCTGGAAATGCCGGCCGAAGGCCTCGGCCAGCGCGCGCACGCTCACCGTCTCCGGGCCGCTCAGGTTGAGCGCGCTCGCCGGTGCAGTGCAATGGCCGAGTGCGCGCAGCACCATGCTGTTGGCGTCGCCCTGCCAAATCACATTGACGTGCCCCATGGAGAGATCGATGGTCGCGCCGGCAAACACCTTCCTGCCGACGTCATGGAGCACGCCATAGCGCATGTCGATCGCATACTCCAGCCGCAGCAGGCGCCCCTTGGTTCCGTACTTGTGCGAAAAATACTCGAACATGCGCTCGCGCCCGACGCAGGAGTTGGCGTAATCGCCCGAGGGCGGAATCGCGGGCACCGCCTCGGTCGCGCCGCCCGAGGCCACGTCCACGTACGGATAAACGCAGGCGGTGGAGAACGCGACGATGCGCGAAGCGCGGAAAACCTCGGCCACCTGCGCCGGCACCATCACATTCATCGCCCAGGTGAGATCCTCGCGCCCGCTCGAGCCGAATTTGCGTCCGGCCATGAACACCACGTTCTCGATTCTCGGCAGGCGCTCGATCTCGCCGCGCTCGAGCAGGTCGCAGGCGATGCACTCCACGCCCCAGCCTTCGAGCTTCTCGCGCAAACCGGGCTCGGTGAACCGCGCCACCCCGACCACGCGCTTGCCCGGCGCCGCGCGCTTGGCCAGACGCGCAAGCGTGGGCCCCATCTTGCCGCCTACGCCGAGAATGAGAATATCGCCGGAGAGCCGGTTCAGCTCGGCGCCCAGTTCCGCGGACGGCGTGGTCATGACGTCTTCGAGATGGGCGACGTCGGTAATGCGCTCGGGAAGTTTCAACGCAAGGCTCGCTGTCGGAAAATGCGATACGCCAATATTAACCATGCGGTTAAATCGGCGCAAGACCGGCCTCGCCTGCCATGTGCGGCGATTTCATTCGCGCCCCCGGTTCCTGCAAAGTTGCGCTGTTGCGCGGACGAGAAGCCGTCCGCGCGGATCGTCGATTGCGCACGGATAAAAGGCGCATCCGCGCGCAATCGACGATCTTGCATAAAACCCCGCACCGCCTTTGTTTTTACCCGCAACCGCGTTTTCTGTACGAATGCGCCTTTTATCCATATAGAAAACGCGGTTGGCGCGCGCAGCGCGCAATGGCCGTCCTTGGCATGCGCCCGCATTCAAGACGCCTGCTGGTTCAAGCCCGACGATGCCCGCCTGGGAATCCAAGCTCCGGCGTAAGCTGCTGCGCAGCTTGGCCTTCGCTGAGATCGTCAAGCCCGGCGATGCTCCCCGACCTTGACGATCTTCATCGTGTTGGTGCCGCCGGCCTTGCCTATGGGCTCGCCGATAGTAAGCACGATCAGGTCGCC
>JAKAIH010000023.1 GCA_021825225.1 Pseudomonadota bacterium | reverse complement strand
GCCACGCCCGAGGAGGTCACCTGCGAGTGGGAGGTGGCCGAAAAGCACCACCAGGGCTACGGCATCGTCCACGGCGGCGTGCATTGCGGGGTGATCGAGACGCTCGCCTCGGTCGGCGCCGCGGTGGTCGCGCACCCGCGCGGACAGCGCGTCGTCGGTCTGGAGAACAACACGTCTTTCATCCGCGCCGTGCGTTCCGGCAAGCTGCGCGGCCTGGCCAAACCGGTCACGCGCGGGCGCGCGAGCCAGGTGTGGGAAGTGTGGATACGCGACGAACAGGAGCAGCTCGTCGCGCAGGGGCGCGTGCGCCTGCTGTGCGTGGACGAGAAGCGCGCGCTGGGCTAGGCGGATGCGCTTAGAACCCGTTGCAAAATGAATTTTTGCAACGGCCGATATAGGGGAGTATGAGGGGAGTTATCCCCTCATTTGCAATAGACCCTTACGCGAGCGCGCGCAGCTTCGCCGCCACCGCCACCGCGTAGGAGTCGGTCATGCCGGAGACGAAGTCGGTGACCGCGAGCACGCGCGCGTAGAGTTCGGCCGCCGGCCTGCCGTCGGCGCCGAGGAACTGCCCCGGCAGCAGATCGAGGATTTCGCGCGCGCGCGGCAGCGGCAAATCCGTCGCGGCCACTTCCACCGCGCCGACGAATGCATCCAGCAGCTCGCCCAGAATCGCCGCGCCGGGGCTCTGCAGATTCAGCACCACCGCCGACTGGTACACCCGCTCGCGCGCGAGCGCGCGAAACGCTTCCAGCGCCGCGGCATGCGGGATCACGGCCACCAACTCCTCGTCGAATTCGCCCGCGATCATCGCCGCTTCGCACGCAGCGAATGCCTCCGCGGCTTCCGTCACCAGCGTGTCGATGGTGCGCGCGCGCAGGTACTCGACGCGCTTCTCGTCGGTGGCGATCGCGCCCGCCTTGGTCCACGCGGCCGGATCGCCCACCACGCCGCGATACAGCGGCTCGATTTCCGCGTAGTCCATTTCTCCGGCGCGGAACGCGTCCTCGACGTCGATCACGCAGTAGCTGATGTCGTCCGCCGCCTCGACCAGGAACGCGAGCGGATGGCGGCACCAGCAGTGCGCGCCCGCGCGCCGGCGCAAAAGGCCCGTCGCCGCGGCCACCGCTGCGAAGCGCTCGCGGTCGGCGTGAAAGAAATTGTGTTTCTTGCCGGAGATGCCCGCGGGCGCCGCAAACGGCAGCTGCGCCGCGCGCGGATATTTCGCCACCGCCGCGAGCGTGGCGCAGGTGAGCTGCATGCCGCCCGCGTTGTCGGGCATGCCCAGGCGCGCGAGGATCCTGAACGTCTGCGCATTGCCTTCGAAGCGCGCGAAGTCCGTCCGCTCCTCCGGCGCAAGGCGCGCGAGCACCGAGCGTCCCAGCTCGGAATGGTCAAACCAGGACCGGATCGCCGCCTCGCCCGCATGGCCGAACGGCGGGTTGCCGATGTCGTGCGCGAGGCAGGCCGCAGCGACGATGGCGCCGAAGTCGCCGGCGCTGTAGCCGCCCGCCGCGATCTGCGGATGGGCGCGCAGAACATGGTCGCCCGCGAGCACGCCGAGCGAGCGCCCGACCGAGGCCACCTCCAGACTGTGCGTGAGGCGCGTGCGCACATAGTCGTTTTTCGCCAGCGGGAACACCTGCGTCTTGTCCTGCATCCGCCGAAACGCCGAAGAGAACACGACGCGGTCGAAGTCGCGCTGGAATTCCGAGCGCGGCCCAGCGCCCGATGCGGGCGCACCGCCCAGGCGCTGGTGGGATAAGAGCGCAGTCCAGTGCATGTGTTCGTCCGGCATGGGCAGACATCTTACGGGACAAACCGCGATCGGTGCAGCGGCAGCTAGCGCAGAAACCTCCGCCTTATGTACGCCAGCGCATAGAGCGCGCCGGCGGCAAAGTGGAAACTGAGTTCAGCCGCTCCGGGCGGCGCTAACCGAATGCGGGAGCTTGTCATGACCTATCTGAAACTGATCGCAGCAGCATTGGCGCTACTTGCACTGAACGCATGCGTGGGATTTGTCGTGCCCCTTCCTGCGTCCGGTTCGGGGAGCGCGCACGAAGAACACCACGACGCAGATCGCGACCAGCGCCGCTGAACGCGCGGCCGGCGCGCCGCGCTATCGCTTTGCGCCACAGTGGAATATTCTGTCCGCCATGAGCCTGCCCAAACCGCAGAAGCCTTTCGCCATGATTCGCGAGTTCCATCTCGCCGACTGGTTCACGCTGGCCAACGCGGTGTGCGGCATCGGCGCCCTGTTTTCCATGATGACCTACCTGCAGACGCAGAACGTCCTGCATGTCTACTTCGCCTGCGGGCTGGTCGTCGCGGCGCTGGTGTTCGACATCCTCGACGGGCGCATCGCGCGCTGGCGGCAGAAGACTTCGGCCATGGGACGCGAGCTCGACTCGCTCGCCGACATCATCTCCTTCGGCGTCGCCCCGGCCGTGATCGCGTACGGCTGCGGCATGCAGGGCCTGTACGACCGCATCGTCCTGGGCTATTTCGTCGCCTGCGGCGTATCGCGCCTGGCGCGCTACAACATCACCGCCGAGGAGCTGTCCGCGGGCACCGGCAAAGTGACCTACTTCGAGGGAACACCGATCCCCTCGTCGCTGCTGCTGGTCATGCTGCTGTTCGCGGCCGCGTGGCAGGGCGCGCTGGGCGACGCGCTCTGGTTCGGACGGGTCGTGGTCGGCGGCTTCACGCTGCATCCGCTGGTGCTGGTGTTCGCGCTCTCCGGTTCGCTCATGGTCAGCCGCATACGCTTTCCGAAACTCTGAGCCGCCGCAGGCGCGCATGCCGCTTTCACGCCGTGATATCGAAGAGCTGAGGGCCGCCAAGCACCTGCTCGAACATCCCGGCCTCGCCGCCAAGCTCAGCGATTACGTCGGCGCCCCGATGCAGCAGGGTTTCGCCTTGCTGCCCAAGCGCTGGCATGCGGCGGTCAACACCGCCACGCGCAAGTCGATCGCGGCGGCGCTCGACGTCGCGCTCCTGACCATGGATCACGGCCGCGCGCCGACGCCGTCGAACCGCTGGCACAAGCTCGCGGTCGGCGCGACGGGCGCGGCCGGCGGCGTATTCGGCCTGCCCGCGCTCACGCTCGAGCTGCCCGTATCCACCGCGATCATGCTGCGCTCGATCGCGGACATCGCGCGCAGCCAGGGCGAGAATCTGAAGCTGGCGCAAACGCGGCTCGAATGCCTGCAGGTGCTGGCGCTGGGCGCACGCGCGCAAAGCGATGACCGCAGCGAGACCGCCTATTTCACCGCGCGCGCGGCGATGGCGAAGGCCGTATCCGAAGCGCTGCAGCACCTCGCCACGAGCGGCCTGACGCAGAAAGGCGCGCCGGCGCTGGTGCGCCTGATCGCCGTGATCGCCGCGCGCTTCTCCATCGTCGTATCGGAGAAGGCGGCCGCCCAAGCCCTGCCTGTGCTCGGCGCCGTCGGCGGCGCGGTCATCAACACCCTGTTCATCGATCATTTCCAGGATATGGGCAAGGGCCATTTCGTCGTGCGCCGCCTCGAGCGCGCGCATGGCGCCGAAGAGGTCAAGCGCATCTACCTGGAGCTGTAGGCGGTCCTCTCGGGCCAGCGCAGGATGCTCCCGCCTTATGTACGCCAGCGCATAGAGCGCCGGCGCCGCAAAGCGCAGACTGTTGCGCAACAGGCAGACGGAGTCATCGCATGAAATCCAGGATCGACCCAATCGTTGCCGCGCTTTTCATGACAGCTTTCGTGCTGACATTGGCGGCATGCGGCAGCAGCGGCGGAGACAGCGGCGCGGCGCCGCCCCCCGGCCCTGTCACCAGCGCGGAAGGCCTGTGGATCGGAAGCACCAGCGACTCGCGCTCGCTCACCGCATTCGTTCTCGACGACAGCAGCTATTGGCTGCTGTATTCCGTTCCCCACGCCAGCTCTTTGATCGCTGGCGTCGTTCAGGGCAGCGGCACCTCGTTCAACGGCAGCTTCTCCTCCAGCGACGGCATAGACTTCAATTTCGAAGGACGGGGCATCAACACCGCCAGCGTCGGCGTGAGCTACGTGGCCAAGCAAAGCTTCAACGGGTCGGTAAGCTACCCCAGCCTGAATCAGGCCTACAGCTTCACCAGCAGCTATAACACGGACTACGAACAGACTCCGAGCATTTCGGCGGTCTCCGGCACCTACACCGGCGTCGCTTCCGTTACCGGCAGCGACGAATTGACGACGATCGTCGTGAGTTCGCCCGGGGTCGTGGCCGGCACCGGCCTGACCAGCGGCTGCAAGTTCCTCGGGACTGCCCGCCCGCGCGCCAGAGGCAATCTGTACGATGTGTCGGTCGCTTTCGGCGGCGGCGCCTGCCCCAGCGGCACCAGCACGGTCGCCGGCATCGGCTACTATGATTCGAGCGCCAAACGCCTTTACCTGGCCGCGCTCGACAGTTCCCGCAGCAAAGGCCTCATTTTCGTCGGCATCAAACCCTGACATCTGGGCGAGCGCCCGCCCCCGGCGTGCGCTTGATCAAAGTCAACATCGGTTTCGGCGGCAGCGGATATAAGACAGACGAAGCGGACGAATTCCGCATGCGCTCCTTCAGCCTCCTGCAGCATGACCACACGCCGGCAGTTTCTGCAGACCCTCGCGGCGATCCCGCCTGCGCTCGCCCTGCCCCGCGCCTGGGGTGCCGGCGCGGATGCCTCGCGCCTCGCGCTGGTGATCGGCAACGGCGCCTATCGCGATTCGCCCCTCGCCAATCCGATCAATGACGCGCGCGCCATGGCCGGGCTGATCGGCCAGGCGGGATTTATGGTCAGTACGCTGCAGGATGCCGGCCGCGCCGACATGCTCGCGGCGATCGAGCATTTCGGCGCCGCGGCGCGCCGCCCCGAAACGAAGCAGGTGATTTTCTATTACGCCGGCCACGGCGCCCAGCTCGACTGGCGCAATTACCTGCTGCCGGTCGACGCCGAGGTAAGCAGCGCGGAAGAGATCAAGCAGCGCTGCGTCGATCTCGGCATGCTGCTGGGCGAGCTCGGCGCGGCCAGGGACAGGACGTTCATCGTCATCCTCGATGCCTGCCGCAATAATCCTTTCGGCAAGGCCTACCAGCCCCAGCAAAAAGGCCTGTCGCAGTTCGACGCCCCGGCCGGCAGCCTGCTCGCCTACGCCACCGCGCCCGGCCAGGTCGCGTTCGACGGCAGCGGCAGGAACGGCCTGTACACCGAAAACCTGCTGCGCGAACTCGCCCGCCGCGGCACGCGCATCGAAGACGCGCTGAAGCGCGTGCGCCTCAATGTGCGCCTCGCCTCGCACGGCGTGCAGATTCCGTGGGAGACGACCTCGCTCGAAACGGACGTCTACCTGTTCGCCAACGGCAGCAAGAAACTCTCCGACGCCGAACTGGAACGGCAGATCGAAGCGGACCTGGCCGCGTGGAGCGCGATCAAGTCTTCGCAAAAGACCGAGGACTGGGTGAACTATCTGCGCAATTTCCCCAACGGCCGCTTTGCCGAAATCGCGCAGCAGCGGCTGGCGCGCCTGCTGGCCGAAACGGAAAGACCGACGACCCCGGCGGCCCCCGCGCCAGCCCCGGCTGCGAGCGCGCCGGCGATCGAATTCAAAGCCGGTGAAAAAGCGCCGCAGCTATTGCCGCCCTCGCCCAATCCGTACTCGGCCGGACGCTATCCGCTCGGCCGCCATTACAGCGCCGGCGATGCCGCGACCTATCGCCAATCCGATCTGCTCACCGGAATCGAGGAGCGCGTCTACACCCTGCACGTCAGCCGCGTGAGCGAACGAGCGGACCGGGTGGTGATCAACCGCGGCGCGGTCATCTGGGATTTGATGGGCAACGCACTGAAGATCGGAGAACAGGAGTTCGACGCCCCGCGCCAATTTGCACCGGCCGAGCTGCAGGTGGGCAAAAGATGGACCGCGGCTTTCGTCACCACCAGGAAAGGCGCGCCCGAGTCCGTCCACTTCGACGTGCAGATCGTGCGCAGGGAGAGGATCAGCGTGCCCGCGGGAACGTTCGAGGCGTTCAGAATCGAAGCATCGGGCTGGAGCAAGACCGCGGGCGCCCAGTTCGAGGTCACGCTGTGGCTGGTGCCCGGGGTGAATTTCCCGATCAAGAGCGAGTCGGTAATGCGTGCGCGCAACGGCAAGCTGCGCAACACCGAGCGGCATGAACTGCTGGCGCTGCGGCAGCAGGTTTTCGCAGGCAACTGAGCCAGCCGCGGCCCCGACATTGCGGCCAGAGCCGGCGCACCCAAATCCCAAGCGGCGCATAATTGGCGCGACGGACCGGCAACGCACCCGCGTTGCGAAGAGTCCGGCTCAACCAAGTGAGGACCATGATGCGGAAAATCGTTGCAGCATTGGCAGCAGGCGCCGCACTCGCGCTGGTCGCGGGGCCGGCCGGCGCGCAATACCCGAGCAAGGCGGTCAAGGTGGTGGTGCCCTTCCCCGCAGGCGGCGCGGCCGACACCATCATGCGCGTCATCTCGCAGCCGCTGGCGCAGGCGCTCGGCCAGCCGGTGGTGGTGGACAACCGCCCCGGCGCCGACGGCGCGATCGCCGCGGACGCGGTGATGAAGGCCGCGCCCGACGGCTATACGCTGTTCATGGCGACGAGCAGCGCCATGTCGGCGGTGCCGGCGATGCGCAAGAACCCGCCCTACGATCCGGTGACCGCGTTCACGCCGATCACCAAGGTCGGCACGTTCTCCTATTTCCTGTTCACCCACCCCTCGGTGCCGGCGAAAAGCGTGAACGAACTGATCGACTACATCCGCGCCAATCCGGGCAAGCTCAACTACGCCGGCGCGACCACCACCGGCATCATGGCCGCGGTGCAGCTCGCGAGCTTCGCCAAGCTCGACATGGTGCGCGTGCCCTACAAGGGCGAAGGCCCGGCCACCATCGACCTGCTGAGCGGGCGCGTGCACCTGATGTTCGCCACGCCGACCAATGCGCTCGGCCCGGCGAAGGAAGGGCGCTTGCGCGTGCTCGCGACACTGCTGCCGAAGCGCAGCCCGGCGGCGCCGGATGCGCCGACCATGAGCGAGGCCGGCGCACCCAGGCTCTCGATCGTGCCCTGGGCCGGATTCTTCGGCCCGGCGAAGCTGCCGCCCGAGATCGTCGCGCGCCTCAACCGCGAACTCGTCGCGATCCTGAAGCGGCCGGAAGTGCGCGCGCAGATTGAGCGCCAGGCGTTCGAGGTGCAGGACTCCACGCCCGAAGAACTCGCCGCCTATACCAGGGAGCAGGTCGACGTGTGGAAGACCGCGGTGCGCGACAGCGGCATGCCGCTGGAGTAGCGGCAGAAGATTGCCGCGGAGACGAGTCCAGGTCGTGAGCCATCGAGACCAATCGAGCGCTGCCGTGCCGGATAGCCGCGCATGAGCGCGCGGCGCAAGCCGCGCGTCGGGCTGGCGCTCGGCAGCGGCTCGGCGCGCGGCTGGGCGCACGTCGGCGTAATCCGCGCGCTGGAGCGCGCCGGCATCCGGCCGGACCTCGTCTGCGGCACATCGATCGGCGCCCTGGTGGGCGCGGCTTACGTCGCGGGCGAACTCGCGCGCTTCGAGCAATGGCTGCTCGGCCTCGGCGTCAAGGAAGTGCTCGCGCTCATGGATGTGCGCATGAACGGCGGCATGATCAAGGGCGAACGCCTGATGGAGTTCTTCCGCCGCAATTTCATCGACCGGCCGATCGAGGACCTGCGCATGCCCTTTGCCGCAGTGGCCACGGCGCTGCACAGCGGGGCCGAGGTATGGCTGCGCGAGGGCTCGACCGTGGAGGCGGTGCGCGCCTCGATCGCGCTGCCCGCGCTGTTCGCGCCGGTGGTGCGCGAGGGGCGCGTGCTGGTGGACGGCGCCCTGGTCAATCCGGTGCCGGTGTCGCTGGCGCGCGCGATGGGCGCCGATATCGTGATCGCGGTCGATCTCAGCTCCGACATGCTGAACCGCCGCTCGCGCGCGGAGCCGGAACCCGAAGCCGCCGCCGAGCTGAGCGCATGGCGGCGCAAACTGCAGGAAAACCTGGGCGCGCTCATGAACGCGCGCCCGGCCGGCGACCAGGACGACAGGACGAAGCTGCCGTCGATACTCGAAGTCGTCACCACCAGCCTCAACATCATGCAGGTGCGCATCTGCCGCAGCCGCATGGCGGGCGAGCCGCCCGACGCAATCGTGGCGCCGCGCCTCGCCCACCTCGGCCTGCTCGACTATCACCGCGCCAGGGAGGCGATCGAGGAAGGCGAGCGCGCGGTCGAGGCCGCGCTGCCCGGACTCAATGCGCTGTTCGACCGCGCGCGATGATGGCGACGCAGGCGCACGCGCACAGCTGCGCTAGCGCAGGCGCATGACGCACAGCGCAGCGGACGCGGCGCGCGCCGTCCACAGGAGGGCCGTCGTCGCCATCGCGACCGCCACCGGCAGCACCTCGCTGCTGATGAACGTGTGGTTTCCGTTCCTGCCGCTGTACCTGCTTCAGGTCGGCGCCAGGGACGAAGCCGCGGCTCTGTTCTGGGTGGCAGTGGGAATGAGCGCGCAGGGCGTGGGCCGGCTCATCGGCGGGCCGGTCTGGGGACTGCTGTCGGATCGCCTCGGGCGCAAGAAGATGTTCATCCGCGCCGTATATTTCGCCGCGCTCACCTCATTCGTCCTCAGCGTGATCAACGCACCGTGGCAGGTCGGCATCGCCCTCGGGCTGCAGGGTTTGTTCTCCGGATTCGTACCCGCGGCGGTTGCCCTGATGAGCGTCAGCGTGCCCGACGCGAAGGTCAGGGACGCCCTGAACGCCGTCTCCGGCGCCCAGTACCTCGGGAGCGCGATCGGTCCGGCGGTCGGCGCGGCCATGGCGATCGCCTTCGGTTATCGCGGCGCGATCTTCACTTCCGGGCTGCTGATCGCCGCGGTGGCGACCTCGGTCGTCTTTCTGGTGCCCGCGGACAGCGTGCGCCAGAGGAAGCATGACGCTGCCGGCATGACGATCGAGCTGCCGCCGTTCAAGCCGACGCTGCAATTCACGCTGGCGATCCTGCTCTACTTTTCGCTGTTCGCCCTGACCACGTTCAGGTCCATCGCGACGCCGATCGCACTGAAGGACATCGCGGGCGCCGGCGTCACCGAAGCCACCGGCCTCGCGTTCACGCTCGGCGGCATCGCCAGCGCCGCGGGTGTATGGGTCCTGTCGACGCGATTCTTCCGCAAATACCGCCTGCGCAACATCCTGGCCGTGAGCTGCGTGCTCACCGCGCTGGGGCATCTGCTGCTCGCGCTGAGCAATTCCATCTGGCTCTATGTCCTGGCCTTCACCCTGGCCTCGTTCCTGAACGCATCGATGATGCCGGCAACGAACAGCATGATCGCGCTGAACGTCAGCCGCGACCGGCGCGGTACGGCCTTCGGCATCGGCAGCGCCGCGCAGGCGTTCGCATTCATGGTCGGCCCGATGGGAGCGGCGATGTTTGCGCGGTTCTCGCTCAAGGCCGGTTTTGTCACCGTCGGCGTTCTGTTTGTCGCTCTGGCGGTCCTGGTCGCCGTCGCCGTGCGCGAGCCGCCGGTGGAAAAATAGCCGGATCAGCTGGCTTCTTCCTGCGGCGCACCCAGGTCCGCCGCAATCAAGCGAAACTGCTCCAGCGCCGCTTCCAGATCATCGACGATCTCCTGCGCAATCACATCCGGTGGCGGCAGCTTGTCGGAATCGGCGAGCGCATCGTCCCTGAGCCAGAAAATGTCGAGGCTGGCCTTGTCCCGGGCGATGAGTTCTTCGTAGTCGTAGGCGCGCCAGCGCCCATCGGGTCCACTACCGGTTTTCAAGTCCGGTGTCTCGGACCACGTCGCCTTGCGCTTATGCCGGTTCGCCGGGTTGTAGCAGGCGACGAATTCATCCAGGTCCTCGCGCTTCATCGGACTGGTCTTGAGTGTGTAGTGTTTATTGGTGCGCAGATCGTAGATCCAGAGCTTTTTCGTCCACGGCGTCTCGCTCGCGGGCTTGCGCTCGAAGAAGAGTACGTTCGCCTTCACCCCCTGCGCATAGAACAGGCCGGTGGGCAGGCGCAGCAGCGTGTGCACATCGCACTCGTGCAAGAGCTTCTTGCGGATGGTCTCGCCGGCGCCGCCTTCGAACAGAACATTGTCGGGCACCACCACCGCGGCACGGCCGTGTTGCTTCAGCAGCGTCTTGATGTGCTGGACAAAATTCAACTGCTTGTTCGAGGTGGTGGCCCAGAAGTCGTCGCGTTCGATGATGTCTTTCTCGGTCGTGACCTTGCCCTCGGCGCCGGTGATCATGGTGCTCGACTTCTTGCCGAAAGGCGGATTGGCGAGCACCACCTCGAAGCGCTCGCCGGGGTCGGCGGCGAGCGCGTCCGCGACCGCGATGGGCACCGACTTGTCCGAGCCTATGCCGTGCAGCATCAGGTTCATCGCGGCGAGGCGCGCCGTGCTTTGCACCAGCTCCCAGCCGCGCAGTGCGTTCTCCTTCAGATGCTTCTTCTGCTCGCGCGTGAGATCGGCGTTGTGCTCGGCCACGTATTTATGCGCGGCGAGCAGAAAGCCGCCGGTGCCGCAGGCCGGGTCGCAGATCGCGTCACCGGGCTTGGGCGCGATGCAGTCCACCATCGCCTGGATCAGCGCGCGCGGCGTGAAGTATTGTCCCGCGCCGCTTTTCGTGTCCTGCGCGTTCTTCTCCAGCAGACCCTCGTAGGCGTCGCCTTTCACGTCCGCGCCCATCGCAGACCAGTTCTCGGCGTCGATCAGGTCCACCACCAGGCGCCGCAGCTTGGCCGGGTCCTGGAACTTGTTCTGCGCCTTGTTGAAAATGAGCGCGAGCGTACCCTTGCCCGCGCCGAGCTTCTCCAGCGTGTGGCGGTAGTGATCGAACAGCTCGTCGCCATCGCGCTTCAGGAGCGCGGGCCAGGCGTAGGGCGCGGGGATGAGGCTTGCCTGTTTGTACGGCGGGCGCGAACGCTCGTCGGCCATCTTGAGGAACAAGAGGTAGGTGAGCTGTTCGACGTAATCGCCGTAGCTCATACCGTCGTCGCGCAGGACGTTGCAGTAGTTCCAGAGCTTCTGCACGATGGTGGCGGAGTTCATTTGGGCTGTTCGAGAAGTTGCGGGTGGTGTTGTTTCAACCACCGACGTGTAGTCGCCAGCAGCGCTGTCGCGCGGGCAACGCACTCGCTCGCGGACTCCGGGTCGATCAGGTCGCCCGAGTAGTCATTGATGTTGCGTTTCCGGCGCAATGCATCCAACACCAGCCAGTCGTCTTTCGACAGGGCCAGCGTCAGCGGAAGCGATTGGATCATGGTCTGGTGATGGCCCGGCACGCTCGTGGCGGGCCGATAGCCCGAAGCCATCAGCGCCACCAGCGCGCACTGCATGATGGCGTTGTAACCGACGTTGAAGCGGGTTTCGTCGCTGAGACCGGCAACGTGCGCGTCCTTGAGAAATCGTCCAGCCGACGCGAGCAACCGCAGCGTTTCGGCAGCGTTCGGCGTGTGCGCCTTGAGCTGCCCGATCCGGGCGAGATTATCCAAGCTCATGGTCGCTGCCGATCACCCACAGCCGGGGCGCTTTCCAGACCGCCGAGACAAAACTGTCTTTCGCGCGGCGCTTACGCAGGAACTCCGCGGATTTCATCACCGTTGGGTTCACTTCCCGCCGCAGCGATGCCTGGGCCGGCGCCAGCGCCTTCACAGCGTCGGCAAACGGAAGTTCGCCCAGGATCATCACGTCCACGTCGCTGCGCGAAGTCTCGGTGCCCGCCGCGACCGAGCCATAGATGAAGGCTGCGCCGATGCGGGCGGCATGCGGCAGCAGTGCGTTGCGCACCACGTCCACCAGGCCGGCGGTCTTGCGCACCAGACCGGCGAGTTCCTCGAACACCGGGCACTCGCGGTTGGCGGCAAAGAAAACCTGCCGCCCGACCGCATTGCGGCGCAGCACCCCGAGCGACTCCAGCGCCGTCAATTCCCGGTGCAAGGTTCCCGGCGACACCCCGGTCAGGCGCGCGAGCTCGCGCACATGTTGCGGCTCATCGGGACGCAGCAGCAACACCGCCAGAATCGCGGTGCGCGTATCCCCCAGCAGGTGGCTGATCAGGCTTTTCATGTTCTCAGTTCGGCAACAAATGTAGCCGTTTTGAGAACACCTGGCAAGTTGTTGGCAAGGGCGCAAGGCCGTAGTTCGTTGCCAGATCAACCTCCCTTGGCCTGCTATGGTGTGCGCCCGATTCGGATGCGCCCGGGCTCGACCACGGCGAAGGCGCCGGTCAGCGCCTCGTCACGCTCCTCTACCAGGCGCAGCAAATCGACACCCAGCGTGGAGCGGTAGCGCATCGGGTAACGAACATAGATCACGCCGGACGTCGAAGTCGCGGCAGCGAAAACCAGCTGCCCGAAGTCCTTGTCTTCTGTAATCAGAATGCGCCGCTGGCTGTGCGCGAGCGCGATGACTTTGTCGTCAGGGGCGCCGGGTGCCGATTCCGCCACCGCCAGCACGTCGTGGCCGGCCGCACGCAGGACGCGCACAAACGTGAAATCGCAACTTTCGTCTGCGAGAAAACGCATTCTCCGGCCGGAACGCTACTTCCTGCCGCCCGCGAGCAGCGTTTCTTCGTGCGCCAGCGTGTCGGCCGCGTAGACTATGGCCGCCTTGATGTCCTTCTTCTTCAGCGTCGGGTAAGCATCGAGCAGGACATCCTCGGTCGCGCCCTCGGCGAGCTTTCTCAAAATCAGCTCGACAGTGATGCGCGTGCCGCGCACCACCGGCTTGCCGAGCATGATCCGGGGATTGATTTCGATGCGATCATTGGTAGTCATCGTGAACTCC
>JAKAIH010000506.1 GCA_021825225.1 Pseudomonadota bacterium | reverse complement strand
TCCAAGGGGATTACGCCGGTGACGGCCAGCTGGTTCATGGTGATCGTGCCGGTCTTGTCCACGCACAGCACGTCCATGGTGGCGGCATCCTCCGCCGCGGAGAGGCGCGTGACCAGCACGCCGCGCCTGGCCAGCTCCTTCGAACCGAATGCCATGCTGACGGTGAACATTACGGGAAGGGCGACCGGCACCGCGCTCATCAGCAGCACCAGCATCAGCGAAACCATCTCGAGCAGCGGCGCGCCGCGCGCAAGCGACAGGACGCTCACCGCAGTCAGCAGCGCGCCGACGATGAGGAACAGCCAGCGCACCACCTTGGCCACCACCGCTTCGATGTGCAGTTTCGGGCGCGCGGTCTGCACCAGTTCCGTGGTACGGCCGAAGTAGGTGCTCGCCCCGGTCAGCATGACCACGGCATTGCCTTCGCCGCGGCGCACGACGGATCCGGAAGAGAGCACCCCGCCCGGGTCCTTGGCTACATCCCTGGATTCCCCGGTAAGCGCCGACTGGTCGACGCTCAGCGCCCCGGCGAGGAGCTTCAGATCCGCCGGAACGATGTCGCCGGCGCGCACGCGCACGATGTCCCCGGGGACCAACTCGCGCGCCGGGACAAGTTGCCAGCTCGCCTCGCGCAGCACCCGCGCGCTCACCTGCAGGCGCCGGCGCAGCGCCTCGACGACACCGGCGGCCCGATGCTCCTGCGCAAAGCTCAGCACGGCATTGACGACGAGCAGCGCACCCACCACGGCAAGATCCGAGTATTTGCCGAGTACCGCCGACAGGAGCATGATCAATTCGAGCATCCATGCCGACACGCCCCAGAATTTGCCGAGGAATTTGCGCAGCGGGTGCTCCCTGCGCTCGGCCGTCTCGTTGTAGCCGTGCGCCGCGCGCCGCGCGTCCACCTCTGCGCGCGTGAGTCCCGTGTCTGGATCGACCCGCAAAGCCGCGAGCGCGGCTGGGATCGAAGCGGACGCGATGTCGGGCGGTTTGGCGGCCGCGGCATTCTCGCGCGCAGGCTCTGCTGCGTTATCGCTGCTCATTTCCGCCCCCCTTGAGAATTTCGTGCATCGGATTCGGGCGCTAGGGCCTATCGTAGCGCACAATGACGCCGGATACCGCCGGGCACGGCGGCCGAACGCGCGCGCAGCCATGCTGAAAGGACTCTATGCAAAAAATTGAATTCGGCTTGAACCGGGAATTTGTCCAACTCAATCAACTGTTGAAGCTGACGGGCCTGTGCGACAGCGGCGGCGCAGGCAAAGCGCTGGTGGCGGCTGGCGGCGTTGCAGTGGACGGGAATGTGGAACTGCGCAAGACCTGCAAGGTCCGCGTCGGGCAGGTAGTCACGCTCGGCGATGTTGAAATCAAGGTGGTGGCTGCAGCGGAAGGTCCGCCGCTCTGACCGGCGCCGCTGCCGCAAGTTCTTGGCGGCCGGGGCAGAACTGCCGCAGCGGACCTGACTACGGACGGAAACGAGGGAACGATTCCCTCATGCCTCAGATCTTCGGCAGCGTCACGCCCTGTTGACCCTGATACTTCCCGCCGCGGTCCTTGTACGAGGTCTCGCACACCTCGTCGGATTCGAAGAACACCACCTGCGCCACGCCTTCGTTGGCGTAGATCTTGGCCGGCAGCGGCGTGGTGTTGGAAAACTCCAGGGTCACGTAGCCTTCCCACTCGGGCTCGAACGGCGTGACGTTGACGATGATGCCGCAGCGGGCATACGTGCTTTTTCCCAAGCATACGGTCAGCACATTGCGCGGAATGCGGAAATATTCCACCGTGCGCGCGAGGGCGAAGGAATTGGGCGGGATGATGCAGACCTCGCCCTTGAAGTCGACGAAGGACTTCGCGTCGAAATTCTTCGGGTCGACGATGGTCGAATTGATGTTGGTGAAAATCTTGAATTCGTCGGAGCAGCGGATGTCGTAGCCATAGCTCGAGGTGCCGTAGGACACGATCTTGTGCCCGTTGGCGGCGCGCACCTGTCCCGGCTCGAACGGCTCGATCATCTTGTGCTCCGCCGCCATGCGGCGTATCCACCTGTCGGATTTGATGCTCACTTGTTTCGTCGTCCTTGATTCAGTTGGACAAGACCCGGAAACCCAATTTTTGCGCCGCCGACAGCAAACGATGGTCGAAGCAAACGATTTCCAGCGCGCCGGGCCGATCACCGCTTGCCGCGATCGCCGCCGCAAGCTGCAAGGCGTCGCCCGCGCGCAGATTGTAGGCGTACACGAGGCGTTCCGCGCTCTCGCGCAGCGACTCGCTCGCCTGGACTTCATTCCAGATCGCTCCGAGGCCGCGCAGGCGCGCATTTGCCGCCACCATGCCTTTCGAGTCGATTTTCCCTTCACGCTCCAGGCGATTGAGCGCGGACGCGCATTCGATCGGTGTCGCCCACCATACCGACATGAAGGAATCGGTCGAGAAAATCGATTGCGCGAGCCGCGTTGCGCCCTGGACCACTAGCAGCGGAACCACCGCCGATGCGTCCCAGAATTTCATCGGCCCTGTTCGCGCTCCGCAATAAGCGCAGCCAGCAAATCCCCCTTGATGCTCGGCGCCGGCGGCAGGCTCTTGAGGTAGCCCTTACCCGGCCGCAGCCTGGCGCGCCTGATCACGCCCTTGCGTTCCAGATTGCTGAGCAATGCCTCGTCGCCTGCCGGCAGCCCCGGCGCAAGCGGCTCCAGCCGGGCCACCGGCACATCGCGGTCGGTGATCAGCACCGACTCGCCTTTGCGCACCAGGTCGATATACGCGGAGAGACGGTTCTTGGTTTCGGAAATCGAGGCGGTTTTCATC
>JAKAIH010000022.1 GCA_021825225.1 Pseudomonadota bacterium | reverse complement strand
CAAGATGCTGCTGCTTGTGCACTTCACCCGCTTCTACGCCGAGCAGGCCCGGCTCGCGCCGTTCACGCTCGATCAGAGCGCAACCGAGCTGTGGCGCAGCTACCGCTTTCCGGGCAACGTGCGCGAGCTCAAGAACATCGTCATCCGCCTGACCACCAAGTACCCCGGGCAGAAGCTGTCGGTGCTGGAACTGGAGCCCGAACTCGAACCATCGCCGCCGCAGGAAGCGCAGACGGCAGCAGAGCCCGGACTGCCGAGCGATCCGCAGGCGCTGATCGAGCAGGCGCAGCGCCACCTGCAGCGCGAGCGCGCGTTCAATCTCGACGATATGCTCAGGGCCTGGGAGCGGGGCTATATCGAGGCGGCCCTGCGCCTGACGCACGGCAATGTCAGCCAGGCGGCGAAAATGCTGGGCATCAACCGCACCACCCTGTATTCGCGCATGGATCAGCAGGACAGGAAGTAGGGCCGTGTACCTCAACCACTTCGGCCTGGACGAACCGCCGTTTCGCATCACCCCGCACACCGATTTCTTTTTCGCCGGCGCCAAGCGCGGCGCAACCCTGGAGGCGCTGCTCTACGCCATCACCCACGACGAAGGCATCGTCAAGGTATCGGGCGAAGTGGGCAGCGGCAAGACCATGCTGTGCCGGGTGCTGATGGAGCGCCTGCCCGCGCATGTCGACACCATATTGCTGTCCAACCCGTCGCTCGCGCGCGAGGAAATTCTCCACGCCATCGCCGACGAACTCAGAATCGACAGCGGCGAGCAGCGCCAGCCGCTGCTGCTGCGCACCTTGCAGGACCATCTGATCCAGCTCTACAGCCAGGATCGGCGCGTGGTGGTGCTGATCGACGAAGCCCACGCGATGCCGCAGGAAACGCTGGAGCAGATCCGGCTGCTGTCCAACCTCGAAACCAGCCACGCGAAATTGCTGCAGATCGTGCTGTTCGGCCAACCCGAACTGGACCAGCACCTGTCGATGCCGCAAATGCGCCCGCTGAAAGAGCGCATCACCCAGAACTTCCGGCTGGAGCCGCTGTTGCGCTCCGATATCGAAGCGTATCTCGACTTCCGCATGCGCGCGGCCGGCTACCGCGGACCGACGGTGTTCAGCCCGCAGGCGGTGCGTCGCATCGTCAAGGCCTCCGAAGGTCTGACCAGGCGTGTCAACATTCTCGCCGACAAATCCCTGCTTGCCGCTTTCGCCGACAATCAGCATGGCATCACCGCGAGGCACGTCGAGCGCGCCATCCGCGACGCCGAATTCGATCACCCGCGCCTGGGCAGCGCCAGGATCGGAGTGGCAGCCGCAGGCGTGGCGGCCGGTCTCGCGCTGGGGCTGGGCCTGCATTACCTGCTTTCGCCGCCAACGCCGCTGCCGGCCGCGCAAGCGGCTTCCATGAGCGCACCCGCAGCAGCACCGCACGTGGCCCCGGCGCAGCCGGCAACGCCTGCACCCGCCCCCGCAGCAGCAGCTGCTGCGCCAGTTCCGGTCCATGACGGCGCGACGCCGGTTGCCGCAGCGCCGCGCGAGCATTCCGCGATGCCGGCTGCCATCGGCACCGAGCCGGCTGCGCAGGATCCGGCGCCGCCGCCAACGAGCAGCGGAAAACTCGTGCAGGCGCGCTTTGCCGCCACCCAGCAATGGCTGAAAAGCGCGCCTGGCGATCAGTATTCGATTCAGTTGTTCACCACCAGCGGACACGATCTGCACACCGTGGAAGAGCTGCTCGGGCGCGCCGCTGCAAGCAAGCTCGAGCTGTCGGACTTCTATCTTTACGGCGTGAAAATCAACGATCAGCAGCACTATCGCCTCGCCTACGGACTCTACCGCGGCTTCGCCGAAGGCAACGCGGGCATCAGGCAGCTGCCGCCTGCATACAGGCAGTTCGGCCCCTACCTGCGCAGCGTGGAACGCATGCGCAGCCAGAACCGTCAATAGTTTTCCGTCGCCGCAATCGCGGCTTGCGCGTCTGCAAACAACGCACGCCGGACGCCGCAGCGTATATATTGCGCTCACATCGTTGTGCTATATAATCCGGGAGGGGAAACCATATACATATCAATGGCGAGCGGCATGAATCCTAAAGTTGGGCTGATGTTTGGAACATGCCTGCTCATCGCCGGTTGCGGCATGCAGCCGATGAAGCCCTCGCCCGGACATGTACAAGCCGAAGCGCCAGCACCCGCGGGTGAAATTCCCGAGCCGGTACGGATCACCCCTATATTGCCCAAGCCCAAGCCCGCGGCAAAGCCCGAAACCTATAGCGTGGTGGTCAACAACGTCAAAGTGCAGGAGCTGCTGTTCGCGCTCGCGCGCGATGCCAAAATCAACGTCGACATCCATTCAGGCATCGTCGGCAACGTCACCCTGAACGCGATCGACCAGACGCTGCCGCAGCTGCTGTCGCGCATCTCCAAGCAGGTGGACATGCGCTACGAACTCGACGGACCCAACCTGGCGGTGATGCCCGATACGCCCTATCTGCGCATCTACCAGATCGATTACGTCAACATGCAGCGCGACACCGACAGCAAGGTCGGCACCTCGACCCAGGTGGCGACGCCGGGCGCGGCCGCCGGCGGTGGCGGCGGCGGCGGCGGTGCCGGCGGCAACCAGTCGACCACCTCGATCACCAGCAAGGCGACCAACCATTTCTGGGATACGCTGGTGAAGAACGTGCAGGACATACTGCGCGAGACCGACAAGATCCTGCCCGGAACGAAGCAGGGGGGCGCGGCTGCCCCGGCCGCGCCGACGGCACCGGCCCCGCAAGCCGGCGCCGCCGCTGCCGCCGGTAACGCAGCGGCAACTGGCGCGCAAGCGGAAAGCACTTTCCGCGAGGCGGCTTCGGTCATTGCCAACCCCGAGTCCGGCGTGCTTACCATCCGCGCCACCTCGCGCCAGCACGAAAAAATCCAGGAGTTCCTCGACCAGGTGCTGTCCAACGCCAAGCGCCAGGTACTGATCGAAGCGACCATCGCCGAAGTGCAGCTCAACAATCAGTATCAGCAGGGCATAGACTGGTCGGCGACGCGCCTGGGCTCGACCGGCTTCACTTTCAATCAATCCGTCAGCGGCACCACCACTGCGTCGCCGACCGGCAGCATATTCGTGCTCGGCGCCGCCGCGCCCAATTACAGCAATCTGCTCGCCTCGGTGCACCTGCTCGAATCGTTCGGCAACGTGCGCGTGCTCTCCAGCCCGCGGCTGACGGTGCTCAACAACCAGACCGCTATCCTGAAGGTGGTCGACAACCAGGTCTATTTCACCATTCAGGCCACGACCACCGCCGGCTCGGCGGGCGTTGCGCCGGTGACGACGTTCACCACCACGCCCAACGTCGTGGCTGTCGGTTTCATCATGAATGTGACGCCGCAGATCAGCGACGCCGACAGCGTGCTGCTCAACGTGCGCCCGAGCATCTCGCGCATCGTCGGCAACGTCGCCGACCCCAACCCGACCCTGGCCGCACCTTGCGGCGCCGCCGGGGCGGGCCTGGCGGGCTGCGGTTCGATCACCAGCAATATTCCGGTGATCCAGACGCGCGAGATGGAGTCGATGATCAAGGTAAATAGCGGCCAGATCGCGGTGATGGGCGGGCTGATCCAGGACCGCGTCAACGACCTGGAGGACAGCATCCCCGGCGTGAACCGCCTCGCCGGCTACGGCGGATTTTTCGGCAACAAGAACCAGACCAACACCAAGACCGAACTCGTCGTATTCATGCGCCCGATCGTCATCCGCGACGCCAGCATCGACGGCGACTACCGCGGCTACCGCAGCTTCCTGCCGAACGACAGGTTCATGGCTGCGCCCAATCCGGGCAAGCCGCCGCTGCTCGGCGATCCGCAGGGCAAATCGCAATGAGCCTGCTGCTGGAAGCGCTGAAAAAGGCCGAACTTGCGAAGCAGGCCGCCAAAGAACAGGCGCCGGCCGCAGACAAGCCGCCGTTCACGCGCGACAAACTACCCGACATCACCCAGCCGATGGAGATCCACAGCGATGATCTGAGCCTGGCCGAATCCGCGCCGGCGCCCAGGAGCACGGAGAAACCGGTGCTTGAACTCGCGCTGGAGGAAACACCGCAGCCGGTGCCCGCCGCGCCGCCTGCGCCCCCGCCGCGCGCAGCCCCCGTCGAAGCGGAGTTCACCGCGCCGAGTGAAACCGTCGAACGCAAACAAGCACAGCAGTTGTTCGAGGCCAAGGAACTGGATGTCAATCCGCGCAAGCCGTTTTATCTCACCTTGGGCGCGCTGGGACTGTTCGCGCTGGGCACGGTCGGATACTTTTGGTATCAGTTGCAGCCGAGAAACCTGATTACCGTCCCGTCGTCTTCGGAAAAGGCGGCAGCTGCACCGGCGCCGGCCCCGTCACCTGCGCCGCCTGCCGAACCCGTCGCGCCCGCGGTAACGCCTGCGGCGGACACACAAGCCGCGCCGGCCGTGCCCGGTGCTGCAGCCTCCGGCCCGGCGCCGGTAGCGGCGCCCCTCGCCCCCGCGCCGGGCGCGCACAGCACTGCACAGGCGCGCCGGACTGCGCCGGCGCGCGCGCCCAAGCGCGACGGCGACATCACGATCACCCCTGCGCGCGTGCAAAGCGACCCGGTGCTGGAGGGAGCGTACAAAGCGTTCAACAGCGGCGATGTTGCGCGCGCGCGCGAGGGCTATGAGCAGGTGCTGCGCGCCAACCCCGACAGCCGCGACGCGCTGCTGGGCCTGGCGGCAGTGGAAATGCAGAGCAAACACTACGACGCCGCCGAGAGCTATTACACGCGCCTGCTGGTACTCGATCCACGCGACGCCTACGCCGAGGCCGGGCTGATCGGCTTGAAGGGCCAGGTCGATCCGCTGCCTGCCGAATCGCGTCTGAAAAGCATGATCGCGGCGCAGCCCGATGCGAGCTTTCTGCAATTCACCCTGGGCAATCAGTACGCCGCGCAAGGCCGCTGGGCCGAAGCGCAGCAAGCCTATTTCCGCGCCTACAGCGGCGACCCCGAGCATCCCGATTTTGCCTACAATCTGGCGGTCAGCCTGGACAAAATGCACCAAGCCAAACCGGCGCTGGAGTATTACCGGCGCGCGCTGGCCCTGGCCAAAGCGCATCCGGTCACTTTCGACGTCGCCCAGGTACAGAAGAGGGTGTCGCAGCTGGCGCATTGACCATGAATTCCCCCGTCTCTCCCACCGCAGCGGCCAAACGCCATATCGGCCAGATCCTGATTTCGCAGGGCATCCTGACCGAGGACCAGCTGCGCATCGCGCTGCTGGAGCAGATGAAGTCCAAGCTGCCGGTGGGCAAGCTGCTGGTCAACCTGGGCTTCGTATCCGAAGCCACGCTGCGCGACGCGCTGTCGGAGAAGCTCGGACTGCAAAGCGTGGACCTGTCGCAGATCATCATCGATTCGCAGGCGATGAAGCTGGTGCCGCGCGATTTCGCGCTGCGCCATCACATTTTCCCGATCGCGCTCGATCGCGAGCACGGCGCGCTCATCGTGGCGCTCTCGGACACCAACAACATCGTCGCGCTGGACCAGCTGCGCGCGCGCCTGCGCGGGGAACTGGAACTGGAGACGCGCCTCGCGGGCGATACCGAGATTTCGCGCGCGATCGAGCAGTACTACGGACACGAACTGTCGATCGACGGCATCCTGCATGAGATCGAGACCGGCGAAATCGATTACCAGAGCCTGGCCGGCGCAGGCGAGCAGTACAGCCAGCCGGTGGTGCGCCTGATCGCGGCCCTGCTTGCCGACGCGGTCGGCAAGAACGCCTCCGACATCCACTTCGAGCCGGAGCAGAATTTCCTGCGCATCCGCTACCGCATCGACGGCGTGCTGCGCCAGATCCGCTCGCTGCACAAGACCTACTGGCCGGCGATGGCGGTGCGCATCAAGGTGCTGGCGAAAATGAACATCGCGGAAACGCGCGCGCCGCAGGACGGACGCATCTCGCTCTCGCTCACCGGGCGGCAGGTGGATTTCCGCGTCGCATCGCAGGCCACCAGCCACGGCGAGAACGTGGTGCTGCGGATTCTCGACCGGCAAAAGGGCATCGTGCCGCTGGACGGCCTGGGCCTCGAATCGAGCCAGCTCGATTTGCTCAAGCGCATGATTTCGCGCCCCGAGGGCATCATCCTGGTTACCGGCCCGACCGGCAGCGGCAAGACCACGACGCTGTACTCGATCCTCAATCACATCAATTCCGACACGGTCAACATCATGACCATGGAGGACCCGGTCGAGTACCCGATGACGCTGATCCGCCAGACCTCGGTGAACGAGGCGGCGAAAATGGACTTTGCCAACGGCATCCGTTCGCTCATGCGCCAGGATCCGGACGTGATCCTGGTGGGCGAGATCCGCGACGAGGAAACCGCGGAAATGGCGTTTCGCGCCGCCATGACCGGTCACCAGGTCTATTCCACGCTGCACACCAATTCCGCGGTGGGCGCCTTCCCGCGCCTGCTCGATACCGGCGTCACCCCCGAGGTCATGGCCGGCAACATGATAGGCATCATCGCCCAGCGTCTGATCCGGCGCCTGTGCAAGCACTGCCGCCAGCCTTACACCGCGACTTCGGCCGAATGCCGCCTGCTCGGGGTCAAGGCCGACCGGCCGCCCACCGTCTATCGCGCCGTGGGCTGCGATCACTGCGATTACCAGGGCTACCGCGGGCGCCTGGCGATCATGGAGATTCTGAAGCTGGACGTCGACATGGACGAACTGATCGCGCGCCGCGCCACTGCGCGCGAACTGCAGCTCGCCGCCATCGCCAAGGGATTCCGCACCCTCGCCGACGACGGCTCGCGTCGCGTCCTCGAGGGCACGACCACGCTGGACGAGCTCATGCGGGTGGTGGACCTCACCGACCGCATGTAGCGCGCCTGCCGCACTCCCCCGACACGCATGGCGCTGTACTCCTACAAGGCAATCGACGCCCACGGCAAGTCGCTGATGGGCCAGATCGAGGCGATCAACCTGATCGATCTCGAACTGCGCCTGCAGCGCATGGGCCTGGACCTGATCATCGGCGGGCCGGCGAAGAGGCGCGCGAGCCTGTTCAAGGGCGCAATCGGCAGGCCCGAGCTGATCAACTTCTGCTTCCATCTGGAGCAGCTCTCCGCCGCCGGCGTGCCCATCCTGGAATCGCTGACCGACCTGCGCGACAGCGTCGAAAACCCGCGCTTTCGCGAAGTCATATCCGGCCTGATCGAGAGCATTCAGGGCGGGCAGAACCTTTCGTCCTCGATGGCGGACTATACGGACGTGTTCCCCGCGGTCTTCGCCAGCCTGATCCGCGCGGGCGAGGAAACCGGGCGCATGTCCCAGGTGCTGAAGAGCCTCGCGGAAAACCTGAAGTGGGAGGACGAGCTGATCGCGCAGACGAAGAAGATCATGATGTACCCGGCCTTCGTCGGCAGCATCGTGCTCGCGGTGACCATGTTCCTGATGATCTACCTGGTGCCGCAGATGATCGGCTTCATCAAGGGTACCGGGCAGGCGATCCCGCTGCAGACGCGCATCCTGATCCAGGTCTCCGGCTTTTTCATCGGCTACTGGTGGGCGGTCCTGGCCGCGCCGGTGATCGCCTTCGCCGGCATCCGGCTCGCGCTCAAGCGCAGCCCAAAATTCCGCTACCGCTTCGACGATTTCAAGCTGCGCGTGCCCCTGCTGGGGCCGATCCAGCGCAAAATCATTCTTTCGCGTTTCGCCAGCATTTTCGCCATGATGTATTCGGCCGGCATCACCATACTCGACTGCATCAAGACATCGGAGGATATCGCCGGCAATCTAGTGATCAGGGAAGGCCTGGAGCGCGCCGGACAGCAGATCGCCGAAGGCAAGAACGTCTCCACCGCGTTCCAGGACGTGGGCCTGTTCCCGCCCCTGGTGATCCGCATGCTGCGCGTGGGCGAATCCTCGGGCAAGCTCGACAACGCGCTGCTCAATGTGTCCTATTTCTACAACCGCGACGTAAAAGACGCCATCGGCAAGGTGGAAGTGATGATAGAGCCCGCGATGACCGTCATTCTCGGGGCGATCCTCGGCTGGGTGATGCTGTCGGTGCTCGGTCCGATTTACGACTCCATCAGCAAGATCAAGTTCTAGAAGCGCCATGCCGAAAAAGGGCCTGCTCTACCTCACCGCCAACCGGCTGACGGCCCACAGCCTGAAGCGCGGCAGCCTGGTCGCCGACGCGGTGTTCGAGCGCAACGACCAGGACCTCGCCGCCTTTTCCGCCTATCTCGCGGGTTCGCGCAAGCTCTATTACCTGGTAATCGACGTGGTGGAGGAGGACTACCACCAGGACACCATCCCCTACCTCGGCCGCACGGACCGGCGCCAGGTGCTCGCGCGCAAGCTCGCGCAGCGCTACCGCGACACCAGTCTCACCCTCAGCATGTCGCTCGGTTTCGAGCAGGCCGAGCGGCGCAACGAGAAAGTGCTGTACGCCGCGTTCTCTAACACGCAGCAGTTCCAGCCCTGGCTCAACGCGCTGGAGCAGAACGCATGCCGCCTGGCCGGAGTCTATTCCACTGCGCTGCTCGCGCCGGCGGTGATCAAGGGCGCGGGTCTCAAGTTGCCGCGCTGCCTGCTGGTGAGCGTGCAGCAGACGGGCCTGCGGCAAAGCTACGTGGAGGACGACAATATCCGCTTCTCCCGCGTCGGCCGGCTGAACCTGGATGACGCGGCAAGCGTGGCCGCGGCCTGCGCCGGCGAATCGGCGCGCCTGCAGCAATATCTGGTGACGATGCGCCTGCTGCCCACCGCGACCACTCCGATCGACGTGATGGTGCTGGCCGCGGGGAAATACAGCGCGGCACTGGCCGAGACCTGCCGCAGCACCGAGCTGCTGCGCTTTCACCTGGTCAACGCCGACAGCCAGTGCCGCGCGGCCGGGCTGAAAGTCTTCCCGCCGGAAGCGCCCTGCGACGCCCTGTTCCTGCGCGCAGTCGACACCGCGCCGCCCGCAGAACAGTTTGCGCAGGAGCAGCACCGCCACCATTACCGCCTGTGGCAGATCAGCCGCGGCCTGTATGCGGCCGGCACGACGGCGCTGGCCGCGGGCCTGCTGTACGCGGCAGTGCAGCTTTTCGGCGCGTACGGCCTGGGCCGGCAAATACAGTCCGACCAGGCGCGGTTCCAGGCGCTGAGCGCCGAGTACGCGCGCGTCACCACCACTTTTCCGCACACGCCGACCTCCACGGAAAACCTCAAGACCACCATCAGGCAGTACCGCCTGCTGCAGGCCGAGACGGCCACGCCGGCCTATCTGTTCGACGAAATCAGCAAGGCGCTGGCCGGCTTTCCGCAAGTCGAGATCGAGCGCATCAAGTGGCACATAGGCAAACCGCCGACCGAGGCGGGACGCAAGGGGGCGGCGCCCAAACCAGCCGCTCCGGCTGCAGCCGGAGCACCAGCCGCCGCCGATCCGGGCTATGCGCTTGCGGAGATTTCGGCACGGGTGGTAGGCGCGCGCCGCGCCGATTTGCGCGCGATCACCGACATGGTCAGCCAATTCGTCGCCGCGCTGAAGAAAAACCCGAAGCTGGAGGTGTCGGGCGTAAAGATGCCCTTCGCCGTCACTGCGGGAGATACGCTCGCCGGCGACATCGGCTCGGAACGCGCGATTGCCGAAGACGCGGCTTTCAGCGTCACCGTCGGCAGGAAACTGGGCCAATGAAACTGCAGCGCAGCGACTTCAAGCGGCTGCGCCTGCCGCTCGCAGGCAGCCTCGTCCTGATCCTTGTCGGCGCAGCTTGCGGCATCGCCGCCAATGGCTATCTGCAGAAATCCAGGGCACTGGGGGCCGCCGCCGCCTCGCAGCGCGCCGAGGTGCAGGCGAAACTCGCCAGCGCCAACGAGGAAGAACGCGAAATCAAGGCGAACCTGCAGCAATACCAGGCGCTGCAGGCGCGCGGCATGATCGGCGCGGAAAAACGCCTCGACTGGGTCGATACGGTCACGGCGATCAAGAACGAGCGGCGGCTGTTCAACATCAGCTACAGCATCGAACCGCAGAAGGACCTCGACTATCCCGGCTTCGGTCCCGGCGGCGGCGTCAAGTTCGTGGCCAGCCATGTGAAAATGGACATCCAGCTGCTGCACGAGGAAGACCTGCTTAATTTCATCGGCGACCTCGCCCGGCGCGGCAAACCCTACCTGTCGGTGCGAAGCTGCGACGTGCGGCGCGAGGACCGGGGCAGCGGAACCGCGCTGGCCCCGCGGCTGCGGGCCGATTGCACCTTCGACCTGATCACCATAAGCCACGACAAGCCGGCCTAGCCATGCACCGGCCTATAATCACTCGCTGCCCCGTATACCCGACCGGCAACGAACCGGAGTCCGAGTTTTCATGCGCCCGCTGATCGTGCTTGCATTGATGCTGCTGAACCTCGCCGCGCCCGCCGCAGCGGCATCGGACGAACTCGGCCGCCTGTTTTTCACGCCGCAGCAGCGCCAGGACCTGGACCGCAGGCGCGCGACCAACCGCGCCGAGGAAGAAGCGCCGCAAATCAGGGAAGGCCCGCTCACGCTCGATGGCCACCTGCAGCGCTCCAGCGGCAGAACCACCACCTGGATCAACGGCGCGCCCCTATACGACGAAACCCAACCCAGCCGCGATGCGGCGCGGGTCACTGTGGTGCCGAACGTGGGCGAACCCGGGATCAGCCTCAAAGTTGGCGAGACCTACGAGCGCTCGAACGGCGCGGTCAGCGGTGTCCTGAACGGCGGCGAAATCACGGTGGGAAAATCTCCGATCAAAGCACGGTCCGCTGCCGGGCGCGGCGCTGCCGCGAAATCGTCTGGTCCGGAGCGTTGACTCCGTGCGCAATACTGCATCGCAGGATTTGCCTGCACGCCAGTGTGGCATCGCCCTGCTGATCCTGCTCGCCATCATTAGCATGGCGATCATCTTCGCGCTGGTGGCCGGCCTGAACAAGAACGCAGGCGAATTGGCGCGGGCGCGGGACCAGAAAACCTATGCCGCGCTGGCGCAGGCCAAGGCCGCCCTGATCGCCTACGCGGTCACCTACAAGGACACGCACGACAACCCCGCCAGCAGCACCTACTACGTACCGGGTTATCTGCCCTGCCCCGACTCTGGAACGTCCACAAGCGAAGGCGTGGCAGCCTCCACCTGCGGCAGTTCGCTCGTCAGCGTGATGGGCAGGCTGCCGTGGAAAACGCTGGGCCTGGACGCACTCAAGGACGGTTCGGGAGAGTGCCTCTGGTATGCCGTTTCCGGGACCTACAAGAACAGCCCCAACGCCGTATCAGGCAGCACCACGAACTCCAACATGATGAACTGGGACACCAATGGTCAATTCGACGTCATGGATGCGGACGGCACGTCTTTCCTCGCCGGGTCGACATCCGACACCAATGCGGTGGCGGTGATTTTCGCCCCCGGCGCCGTGCTCTCGGGGCAAAGCCGCACCCCTGCCACAGGCACTGCCAACTGCGGTGGCAACTACACCGCCGCGGCGTATCTGGAAACCGCCAATGGCATCAACAACAGCGTCGTGTCGGGGACCGCGAATGCGTCAAGCACGTTCATCGCCGGTACCGCCAGCGATACTTTCAACGACAAGCTGGTGTACATCACCCGCGCGGACATCTGGAACGCGATCGAGAAGCGCTCTGACTTCAACAACTATTTGCGCGGGATGACCCGCCTCGCAGCCGAGTGCGTCGCTCAGTACGGTCAGAATAATTGGAATGGTTCGTGGGACGTGCGCCTGCCCTGGGCGAGTAATGTATCGCTGTCAGGGACCTCGGTCCCGACTTACGCCGTCGACGCCCGCTACAACGACGCCTCCGGCGTCCTGGCCGGTCGCCTAGCCTACAGAGTAGATAACTCGGCCTCCGCGACCAGCAACGTCTTGCCTTGGTGGTACAACAGCAACAGTTACATTTTCAACAACAACTCCTACTGCTCTTACTCCGCCGATCAACAAGTCTGGTACGACAACTGGAAAGACCAGTTGTTCTATGCCGTCGCCAAGAACTTCCAGCCGTCGACGTCATCGTGGAACATAGGCAACTGCCCCACCTGTTTGACGATAAACGGCAGCGGCAATTATGCGGCGGTCGTAATCTTCGCCAGCGACAAGCTTACCAATGCTGCGGGCCAGGTCACCCAACCCAGGAGCCTGGCCACCGATAAAGGCTCGATCGCGAATTATCTCGAAGGGCGCAATTCCACCAACTATCCCAATAGCGGCGGAAACGGCAACTATCAGGCCGCCACTACCAGCACTACCTTCAACGACATTGTGTACGGCATAGACTCCACTCTTACGGTCAAATGCCTCAGCACCGGCACCGGCACGATGAGAACCGTGCCGGGGGCGACTGTCGCCCCTCCCGGCACCGGAATCTCGGGAGCCTATTACACCGACTTGGCCAATTACGCCTCCTGTCCATGAAGCCATCGCGAACCCACGCTATCTGCCTGCCCGCGCTGCAACCCGGATTCACGCTGGCCGAGCTCGCTATCGTGCTGGTCATTGTCTCCCTTCTTCTGGGCGGCATGATGGCGATGTTTTCTTCGCAGACCGACACGCGCAAATGGAACGATACGCAGAGCCAGCTCGAAGCCGCGCGCGATGCGATTCTCGGCTTTGCGATTGCGAATGGCCGGCTCCCCTGTCCGGCCAATAGCACTTCGGCGGGCGCCGAGGTGCGACAGGCAAGCGGCGTCTGTGGATCCGCAGGCAATACCTACGATTATTACGGCGGTGTTGTCGCAGGGGTGACCTATGGCCTGCTGCCCGCCGTCACCTTGGGCTACCAACCGGTCGACTCGCAGGGATTCGCCCTGGACGGATGGGGCAACCGCATTCGCTACGC
>JAKAIH010000505.1 GCA_021825225.1 Pseudomonadota bacterium | reverse complement strand
GGCAATGTCGGCAAGGGATCGAAGCGCGACGAGCAGTTCGCGACCATGATCGAAATGGCCTGCAACTACGGCAAGCCGGTGCGCATCGGCGTGAACTGGGGCAGCCTGGACCAGGAATTGCTCGCGCGCCTGATGGACGAGAACGGCGCGCGCGCGCAGCCGCTGACGGCGGAAGCCGTGATGCGCGACGCGCTGGTAGTGTCGGCATTGGAGTCGGCAGCGCAGGCCGAGAAATGGGGCCTTCCCGCGGACCGGATCATCTTGTCGTGCAAAGTGAGCGGTGTACAGGATCTGATTTCGGTCTATCGCGACCTGGCGGCGCGCTGCGACTACCCGCTGCATCTGGGACTCACCGAGGCCGGCATGGGATCCAAAGGCATTGTTGCCTCGACCGCGGCACTGGCGGTGCTGCTGCAGGAAGGCATCGGCGACACCATCCGCATTTCGCTCACGCCCGAGCCGGGCGGCGACCGCACGCGCGAAGTCGTGGTGGCGCAGGAAATCCTGCAGACCATGGGCCTGAGGTCGTTTGCGCCGCTGGTCATCAGCTGTCCCGGCTGCGGCCGCACCACCAGTACCTATTTCCAGGAACTCGCTGCCGACATTCAGGCCTACCTGCGCAGCCAGATGCCGCTGTGGCGCGAGCAATTCCCCGGGGTGGAAGACATGCACGTGGCGGTAATGGGCTGCGTGGTCAACGGCCCGGGCGAATCGAAACACTCCAACATCGGCATCAGCCTGCCGGGTTCGGGCGAGCGCCCGGTGGCGCCGGTATTCGTCGACGGGGAGAAGACCGTCACCCTGAAGGGCGAAACCATCGCCCGGGATTTCCAGAAGATCGTGGACGATTACGTGCGCAGCCATTATGGTGCGGCCGGCGAAGTCAAAACCACTCCGATCAAGGCCTCGGCCTAGGCACATCCAAACCGAACACGAACATGAGCCATACGATACAAGCCGTTCGCGGGATGAACGACATCCTGCCGGACGAGGCTGCACTTTGGGAGGAACTGGAGGAGACGCTGCGCTCCTGGCTGCAAAGCTACGGCTATCGCAATATGCGCACGCCGCTGCTGGAGCCGACCGGCCTGTTCCGCCGCGCCATCGGCGAGGCCACCGACATCGTCGAAAAGGAAATGTACAGTTTCGTCGACGAGCTGAACGGGGAGGCGCTGACCCTGCGGCCAGAGGCCACGGCCTCGACAGTACGCGCCGCGATCCAGCATAATCTGCTCTACGGCAGCCCGCAGCGCCTGTATTACCTGGGACCCATGTACCGGCACGAGCGGCCGCAGAAGGGACGCTACCGCCAGTTTCATCAGGTCGGGGCCGAAGCGCTGGGCTATGCCGGCCCGGACGTGGATGCCGAATTGCTGCTGATGTGCGCGCGGCTGTGGGGCGACCTCGGCCTCGATGACATCAAGCTGCAGCTCAATTCCATCGGCAGCCCGGAAGAGCGCCTGAAACACCGGGCGGAGCTGGTGCAGTATCTGCAGGCACACGAGGATGAACTCGACGCCGATGCGAAGCGCCGCATGCACACCAACCCCTTGCGCGTGCTCGACAGCAAGAACCCGCTGATGCAGCCGCTGATCGAATCTGCGCCGCGGCTGCTCGATCATCTGGGCGAGGCCTCGCTGGCGCATTTCGAGGGCGTGCAGCAGGTGCTGAAGGATGTCGGCATTCCCTACAGCATCAATCCGCGCATGGTGCGCGGCCTGGACTATTACAATCTCACGGTGTTCGAGTGGGTCACCGACCGCCTCGGCGCGCAGGGCACGGTGTGCGGCGGCGGGCGCTACGACGGGCTGTTCGAGCAGATCGGCGGCAAGCCGACGCCGGCCTGCGGCTTTGCCATGGGGCTGGAGCGGCTGCTCGCGCTGATGCAGGAAACGCGTGCACTGCAAGCTGCGGCGCAATGCGAGGTCTATGTCGTGCACCAGGGCGGCGCGGCCGATCGCATGGCCTTTCGCGTTGCCGAGGAACTGCGCAACCACGGGTTGTCGGTAATGCAGCACTGCGGCGGCGGCAGCTTCAAGTCGCAGATGAAAAAGGCCGATGCCAGCGGCGCCGTGCTTGCCGTGATCCTGGGCGAGGACGAGGCGGCCAACGACGAAGCGAGCGTGAAGCACTTGCGCGTGGAGCGCGGGCAAGTTCGCGTGGCGCGAGCCAGCCTGCCCGACACCGTCACCCGTTTGCTGTTTACAGATGAAGAGCAAGAGCCCGTTTCGGAACTGCCGAAACGGTCCCTGACCTAAGGGAGTACGAGGGGCGAAGGAAGGGGAGGACCCTTCCTTTCCCTCCGGGATTCCCTCTATTGTTAAAGGATTAAAGGACTGAGCATGGCTTCATATGATCTGGAAGAACAGGAACAACTGGCTGCGCTGAAGGCGTGGTGGCAGGAGAACGGCAACCTGGTGATGACCGCGGTCACGCTGGTGCTGGTCGCCTTCGCCGCGTGGCAAGGCTGGAACTATTATCAGCGCAACCAGGCGGTCCAGGCTTCCACCCTGTATGACGCCGTGCAGAAGGCGGCGCGCAGCGGCGACCTGAAGCTGGTGCGCGAGAGCGCCGGCGCGATCATGGAGAACTATCCGCGCACGGCCTATGCCGCCATGGCGGCGCTGGTGTCGGCAAAATCGCACTTTCAGGGCGGCGACCTGAAAACCGCGCGCGCCCAGCTAAGCTGGGTCGCCGAGAATGCCAAGGACGAAGGGCTGCAGGATATCGCGCGCCTGCGTCTGGTCAGCGTGATGCTGGACGAAAAGGCCTATGACGATGCGCTCAAGGCACTGGATGCGAAGCACGGTGCC
>JAKAIH010000021.1:10167-12877 GCA_021825225.1 Pseudomonadota bacterium | reverse complement strand
AGGGTGGCGTCGATAAAATTCATTGCCGGGGAGCCGATGAACCCGGCGACGAAGCGGTTCGCCGGCTTCGCGTACACCTCCATCGGCACGCCGGTCTGCTGCAGCGCGCCTTTGTGCATGATGAAAATCCGGTCGGCCATGGTCATGGCTTCCACCTGATCGTGGGTGACGTAGATGATGGTGGCGCCGAGGCGCCGGTGGAGTTTGCTGATCTCGGCGCGCATGGCCACCCGCAGTTTGGCATCGAGATTGGACAGCGGCTCGTCGAACAGGAACACCTTGGGCTTGCGCACGATCGCCCGTCCCAGGGCCACGCGCTGGCGCTGCCCGCCGGAGAGCTCCTTCGGCTTGCGCTCGAGCAGGTCGTGAATGCCGAGGATGTCGGCCGCCTCCTGCACGCGCGTGTCGATTTCCGCCTTTGGAAACTTGCGGATCTTGAGACCGAAGCCCAGGTTTTCGCGCACGTTCATGTGCGGGTAGAGCGCGTAATTCTGGAACACCATGGCGATGTCCCGGTCCTTCGGGTCCATGTCGTTGACCAGGGTATCGCCGATGAAGATCTCACCCGAGGTGATCGGCTCAAGGCCGGCGATCATGCGCAGCGCCGTGGTCTTGCCGCATCCGGAAGAGCCGACCAGAACCGCGAACTCCCGGTCGTGGACTTCCAGCGACAGGTCGTCCACCGCCGTCACCGAATTGAAGCGTTTCACCAGGTTTTTCAGAATCACATTGGCCACGTCGCGTGTCTCTTTCGTCGTTCGCCGGTTTTTGCCGCAGCGGTCTAAATCGAGTAAGAAGAAAATCCGCCGTCGACGGGCACCACCACGCCGGTCACGAAGGCGGAGGCGTCCGACAGCAGCCACACCAAGGCGCCGACCAGGTCGTCGGGCTCGCCGTAGCGGCCCATGGGCGTGTGCGCGATCACCTGGCGCGCGCGCGGCAGCAGTTCGCCCGTCGCGGCATCGATATGCAGGAAGCGCAATTGCTCGGTCATGAAGAATCCCGGCGCTAGCGCGTTCACGCGCACGCCGGCATGGGAAAAATGCACCGCCAGCCACTGCGTGAAATTGCTCACCGCCGCTTTCGCGGCCGAGTAGGCAGCCACCTTAGTCAGCGGCATGAAGGCGCTCATCGACGAGATGTTGACGATGGATCCCTTGCCTCTGGCGACCATGCCGCGGGAAAACACCTGCGTCGTCAGAAACGTGCCCATGAAATTCAGATCGAACACGTGGCGAAATCCTGCGGGGTCGAGGTCGAAGAAGGACTGTGCCGCCGCGTCGACCTTGGCCGGCTCCTCGAATTCGACCGAGGTGCTTCCCCTGGGATCGTTCCCCCCGGCGCCGTTGATCAGCAGATCGGGGTGGCCCCAGACAGCACAGACCGCGTCACGGCATAGCCGAAGCTGAACGGCGTCGAGAACATCGCAGCCAAAGGCGAGAGCGGTCCCGCCGCAGCGGGTGATCGCCTGCGCCCGGCTTTCTGCTTTTTCCAGGCTGATGTCCAGCACGGCGACCTTCACGCCCATGACACCCAAGGCGTCGGCCATGGCGCCGCACAGCGCGCCCCCGCCGCCGGTGATGACGACCGTCTTTCCGCCCAGATCGAAACGCTGCAATATCGCGTTACTCATGTCGTCCTGGTCCCGGGTCCACGATCACAATCCGCCCCGCTCGTCGGCGAAAGCCATCACCTCGTCCCAGAACGGCATGGAAATCGAGCAGCCGTGACGGGTGACCACCATTGCGCCGCAGGCGCTTCCCAGCCTCGCGGCCTTGCGCAGGTCCCATTCCTTCACGTAACCGTAGAGCAGGCCCGCGCCGAATGCGTCGCCGGCGCCGAGGATGTTCTGAATGGTCACCGGGAAGCCCGGCACATCCTCTGCTTGTTTGCCTCGCCGATGGATGCGGCAGCCCGACTCTCCGCGTTTTTCGACCACCACTTCCGGACCCAGCTCCTGCAGATTGACAACATGTTCCCCCGTATCCCCGCTAACCCGGGCGTCGCTTATCTGGGAATGTGTCAATTGGACCGCGCGGGGATCGCTCAGCATGGCGGCATTGATCTCGTCTTCGGTACCCATCACGATATCCACACTATGGAGCACCGAGCGCACCGCGATGCCGAAGGCGCGCGGGTCGTGCCACTGATTCGGCCGGAAATCCAGGTCGAGGACGACCGCGGTGCCCGCCTTTTGCGCGAGCTCTGCCGCATACAAGGTCGCGCTTCGACTTGGCTCCTGGCTGAGGTTGGTGCCGGCAAACTGGAACACCCGGCTCTGCGCAATCGGCGCGGCCAGAACATCGTCGATCGTCAGCGCGATGTCGGCGCAATTGTCCCGATAGAACACCAGCGGAAATTTATCCGGCGGCTCGATGCCAAGCACGACCGCACTGGTATGCCGGCCGGGCTTGCGCGGACTGAAGCCGATGTCCACCCCTTCCCGGGTCAGAAAATGGGCGACGAAATCGCCGACCGGGTCCTCGCCGAACGCGGTCAGGAGCGCGGATTTCAAGCCGAGCCGGCGGCAGCCGACGCTCATGTTCGTCGGAGATCCTCCGACGTAGGCGGCGAAGCTGCGAATATCGACAAACCTGGCCCCGATATCGTTGCTGTAAAGATCCATGCCTGAGCGGCCCATGTGAAACGTATCGTAAGCACGCCCGGGCGGCTGGATATTGCTGGAATTCATGCTGTGTATTAGATGGCG
>JAKAIH010000021.1:0-10157 GCA_021825225.1 Pseudomonadota bacterium | reverse complement strand
TCCATTGGATCAACTGCTTAACAACATTGGCACCGAAGACATTCAGTCCTTTGAAGTTAATCAACTGAATCTATTCGACTAACGTCCGGACACTACTGATGCTGTGTATTAGATGGCGCGCAGTTGGCCTGACGGTTGACAAAAATCAACAGACATGAGGAAAAGACGAGTACATTCCATTCGCAGATCAAGACAACAGGCCGCTCTCAGGCCGGTTCGTTTTGCCGGCCCGAGATGCGCCGGCTTTGCTTTCGTCAACAGGTGAACCGTTTTCCTCGTATGTCCACCAATCCGCGGCTGGGTAAATTGCGGGGGCTGCGCCGCATGGCGACGCCGGCTGGCCACTTCAACATGATGGCGGTAGACCAGCGCCATCAAATTTCATCGTTCATCGAGAAGAAACTCGGCATCGGCGCGGACGCGGCGAGCTTCGCGGACATGGTCGCGATCAAGCGCGTACTGGTGGAAGCGTTGGGCGAACACGTCAGCGCGGTGCTCCTGGATCCGAACTTCTCGTTTCCCGCTGCACTGGCAAAACTGCCCGCACGCACCGGCTTCCTGGTGACGCTGGAGGACCATCGCTTCGAAGACACCCCCGGCGGGCGCAGATCGCATTCGATCCGCAACTGGAGCGTCGAAAAGATCAAGCGAGCAGGCGGAGACGGCGTGAAATTGCTGACCTGGTTTCGGCCCGATGCCGACGCGGACATCCTCGCGCACCAGAAAACGTTCGTCGAAAATGTCGGCGATGAATGCCGCCGCCAGGACATTGCGCTGGTGCTGGAGCTGCTGGTGTATCCGTTTGCGAAGAGCGCGCGCCACAATGTCGATTACGGCGAGTCCTCCTCCAGGCAGCCCGAACTGGTGCTGGACAGCGTGCGCGAGTTCGTACATCCGCGCTACGGCGTGGATCTGCTGAAGCTCGAAAGCCCGCTGCCTGGCGCGACGCTGCCGGCGCGCGACGGCGGCGCCGGGCATTTGCAGGCGCAGCGCCGGTTCGACGCCATGGGCGCCATCTGCCGCGACGCCGGCATGCCCTGGGTGATGCTCTCCGCCGGCGTTACACCCGAACAGTTCATGCGGGTCATGGAGTACGCCTACGCCGCGGGCGCCAATGGCTTCCTGGCCGGACGCGCGATCTGGTGGGACGCGTTGCAGCAATTTCCGGATTTCGGGAAATTCGCAGCGCAACTGCGCGAGCAGGGCCGCGCCACCTTGCGCGAACTGGATGCGCTCACGCTGCGCGCGGGCACCCGCTGGCAGCCGGACTACAGCGCGCTCGACAGCCTCAAGTCCGAAGGGGAGATGTGCGCGGCCTACACGTAATCGGAGGCCGGCGCAGTCATCCCGGCCGCACTGGCAGCAAGCGTTCTGGTTATAATCTCCCATCGGAATCCGGCATCCTGGCAGCGCGGCAATTCGGCAATCGCGCCCGCGCCGCGCGCCGCCACGAGCCACTCCCATCCCATACGCCAGCCCTTAGGCCAGACGATGCTTGCCGCCGCGCGCGAATTCCAAGTCATGGTGAAGCCGATAGGCGCGGTGTGCAATCTCGACTGCCGCTATTGCTACTACCTGAGCAAGAAGGACCTCTATCCGGCGGCGGGCCCATCTCGCATGGCCGACGATTTGCTCGAGCGCTATATCGTGCAGCACATCGCTGCGAGCCCCGCCGAATCGATACTGTTTTCGTGGCACGGCGGCGAGCCGACGGTGCTCGGCCTGGATTATTTCCGCCGCATCGTGGAACTGCAGCGCAAGCACCGTCCGGCGGGGCGCGAGATTCTGAACGGCATTCAGACCAACGGCACCCTGCTGGATGAGGCATGGTGCCGCTTTCTCGCAGCGGAGAAGTTCTTTGTCGGCCTCAGCCTGGACGGTCCGAAAGAGCTGCACGACCGCTACCGCACCGACAAACAGGACAGGCCGACCCACAGGAGCGTGTTGCAGGCCTTTCGTCTGCTGCAGCGCTATCGGGTCCATTGCGACGTGCTGTGCGTGGTTCACGACCAGAACGTGCGCCAGGCCGCTGCGGTATATCGCTACTTCAAGGAGATCGGCGCCCGCTTCCTGCAGTTCCTGCCCCTGGTGGCGCGCCATGGCGAGCACGGGTACAGCGCGCAATCCGTTTCGGCCAGGGCCTATGGCGCTTTCCTCTGCACCATTTTCGATGAATGGGTGCGTCAGGATGTGGGAGTGATGCATGTCCAGAATTTCGACGAAGCCACCAGGCCGTTCCTCAACATGCAGCACGCGCTATGCGTGTCCAGTCCGACTTGCGGCAACATCGTCGTGCTCGAACACAACGGCGACGTCTATTCCTGCGACCACTTCGTCGATCCGGCGCATCGCTTGGGGAATATTTGCGAGACCCCGCTGGCCGAACTGCTGGAAACTCCGGCATTGCTGGAATTCGGGCGCAACAAGCGCGATCGTCTCCCCGGCGATTGCAGGCGATGCGAGGTCCTGGATTTGTGCAACGGCGGATGCCCGAAGGACCGCTTGGAGCGGACAGCGCAGGGCGAGGAAGGATTGAACTGCCTGTGCGCCGGACTGAAGCAGTTTTACACCCACAGCCGCCCCTACCTGCAAAGCCTGGCTTGGCATCGGCGCTCGGGCGAATCCATGGCGAATTTCATGCGATCGCTGAAGACGCAAGCGGCCGCGACGACGTACCGCGCCAGCCGCAACGATCCCTGCCCTTGCGGCAGCGGCAAAAAGTACAAGAAGTGCTGCCTGCCGAATCAAGCCCCCTAGAGGCGGATCGGCCGCGCCAGCGCAGCGTTGACGCTGCGGCCCGAACCCAGCTTGAGCGTGATATCGCTTGTCCGCGTCAATTCATCCTCCGTCAGTCGGGTTCAGAAAAATCACGGCGCCGCGATGATGCCCCGCTGCGCGAGGCTGTCGATCTCGGCTTCGGCGTAGCCGCAGTCGCGCAGCACGCTGCGGGTATCGGCCCCGATGGCCTTGCGTCCCGCCCAGCGGATTTTTCCCGGCGTGCGGTAGAAGCGCGGCGCGATGCCGGGAATACGCAGTCTGCCGAGGTCCGGATCGTCGAGCGTCGCGATGCTCCCGCGAGCCAGCACCTGCGGATCATCGACAAACTGCCGGACATCGTTGACCGGTCCGGCGGCGACTTCGCATTCATGCAGAATTCCAAGCGCTTCGTCCTGCGTATGCCGAACCATCCACGCGGCGACAATATCGTCGATCTCCTGCGCGCGCTTGGCGCGCAGGACGTTGGTCGCAAGCGTCGGATCATCCGCCAAATCGTCACGCCCGATTGCGCGGAACAGGCGCCGCGCCGTAGCGTCGGTCGTCGACGACACCACCACCCAGCGCGCGTCAGCAGTTGGATAGGCGTTCCGCGGAACGCTGTTCTTGGAGCGGTTGCCCCTGCGCTGCATGATCTCGCCGGTCTGATCGTAATTGACGACCATGTTGCCCATCAACGACAACAGCGATTCGTATAAATTGAGTTCGATTTCCTGGCCGCGGCCGGAGCTCGCGCGCTCGTGGACTGCGGCAAGCACAGTGTAGCAACCAACCAGGGCGGTCACGCTGTCGGCTACGGGGAACGGGGGCAGGGTCGGCGGACCGTCCGGTTCGCCGGTGGCGTACGCGAAACCGCTGAACGCCTCGGCCAGGGTGCCGAAGCCGGGATAGTCCCGGTACGGACCGCTGCGGCCGTAGCCGCTGATGTGCAGCAGTATCAAGCCGGGGTTGTCGGCGGAAAGCTTGGCATAGTCCAGTCCCCAGGCTTCCATTTTCCCGGGCCGATAGTTCTCGACGACGATGTCGGCGTCGCGCGCGAGGCGGGCCAGAATCTGCGCGCCTTCGGCTTTGGTCAAGTCGATCGCCACCAGTTGCTTGTTGCGTGCCACCACCTTCCACCACAGACCGACACCGCCCTTTTGCGCACCGAGGCGTCGCACGTCGTCGCCTCGCGGCGGCTCGATCTTGATCACCTCGGCGCCGAGATCGCCAAGATGCGCGCCTATCATCGGTCCGGCGAATATAGTGCCCAGGTCGAGTACGCGCAAATTGCTGAGCGGACCGCTGCGCGGCGTCATGATTCGTCCCAGCGCGATTCGGCAACCGCGTTGCGCGCGCAGATGCGGCCGAAGGCGAAGCATTCGCCGATATTGCCGGTGCCCTGATACAGGTAGCTGTAAATCGAGCCGAGTTCGCCGGCGCTGTAGAGCCTCGCGATGGGCGTCCTGTCCGGGCGGACGATCTGGCCCCTTTCGTTGCGCCGCGGCCCGCCTTGCGTGTTGATCATCGATGGGGAGAGCTCGATTGCGTAGAACGGCGGCTGGGCCAGAGGGATCAACATCTTGCTGCGGCCGAAGTCGGGATCGCTGCCGCGGTCGCAGTTGCCGTTCCAGCGCTGGACGCTTGCTTCCAGCGCGCGCGCGTCCAGGCCGATGGCCCCGGCGAGGGCCGCGATGCTCCCGGCCCGCTTGATCCAGCCGCGTTCCAATTCCGCCGTATTGTCGTCGCTCCAGTCGTAGCGCTCGATGATCCGCCCCCAGCCCATGACGGGTTTCTTGTCGTACAAAGGGCCGGCGCTGAAAAGCGCATGGTCGAAGACCATGAACATGGGACAGGGCGCCGGAGACGGGCCCCAGCGGCCGTTCTTCTTGATCTTTCCGTGCAGGGTTCTGAGCTTCTCGTCGGTGAACCGCTTCGCGTCGGGGCCGACGACGATCATGCCGCCGGGTTGCTCGTGGCCGAAGTGCAGCGGCGTCATCGAAAATGTCGTCTTGTATTCGGGCGCCTTCAGGGCCATCGAGGGGCCGGCGTAGTTGTTCATATGCCAAAGGTCGGCGCCCACGGCCTGACCCATTTTGACGCCGTCGCCCTCGTTATACGGGGTGCCGGATGTAAAGCAATAAGGAAGGCCGGGCAGGTAGTCTCTGATCATCTCCTGATTGTTCTCGAAGCCGCCGCAGGTGAGCACGACGGCCTTGCGCGCCTTTATGCAGATCGACACTCCGCGCTGCTCGGCGCGAATGCCAAGGATTTCCCTGGTCACGCCGTCCTGGATCAGCTCCCGACCCGGCGCCTCGTAGAGGATATCGATCGGCCTTTGCTTCACGGCGCGCTCAAAGAACTTCCAGGTGTTGGAATAGCCCAGGATGTCTCCGTGATGAAACTTGTGCACGCAATCCGAGCCGGGCAGATCCGGAAACTCGATGCCCGCAGGCGGGAACTGGTGCTCCTGCGGGTCGCCGCCGATGCTGGAGAGCCAGTCGTTGTTCCGGCTCATTTCCTCTGCCCACACGCGGGCCATTTCCCCGGGCACGGCATAATGACCGCACATCGCTTCGAGATAGGTGACCGCTTTGTCCGCGTCGGACACGTTGAGATACCCCTGCGCGGCCACGCGGGTATTGCCGCCCTCCTCGCCTTCGGGTGCTTTCTCCAGCAGCAGGACTTTGGCGCCGAGGTCGTGCGCCGTGATCGCGGTCGCGGCGCCCGCGCCGCCGAAACCGACCACCACCACGTCTGCTTCCTTGTCCCATTTTTTGGGTAACCACGACTTTCGCACGAATGATTCTCCAGATTTCCTGTCTGCTTGCAGACTTTGTTGTGCCCGCTCAGGGGCCGTTTCTTCTTCGTGTCCGGCGCAGCTGCGCGGTCCCACGGGCTATCCCTATCGCTGACCCGCAACGGCCGATGTTGGATCAGGCGGGCGCCTTCCCGCGCTGCTCGATTGCATCGTGCCGCGCGAGCGTGGCACGGGCACGCTCGACCACCGGGATATCGACCATCTTCCCATCGACCTCGATCGCGCCTTGATTGCCGCCGGCCGCCGCCTCGAACGCAGTAACCACTTTTCTTGCGCGCTGCACTTCTTCCGCGGAAGGCCGGAACTCCTCGTTCAGGATCGCGATCTGCGAAGGATGGATCACCGACGCGCCGGTGAAACCCAGACGCCGCGAGCGGCGCGCGGTGGCGCGAAACGCGTCCAGGTCCTTGTAGTCCGCCACCGTGCCGATGAAACCCAGCGGCAGCACGCCGGCGGCGCGCGCCGCGATCACGATCTGCTGCTTCGGGTAGAACAGCCCTTCGGCTTCCGGCACCATGCCTACCGACAGCGCGAAATCCTCGGCGCCCAGCGTCAACGCAATGACGCGTGCATGCGCCGCGGCAATCTCCTGCGCCCGAAAAAACGCGGCAGCGCCCTCGATCATGGTCACGAGCTGGGTGTGACCCTGCGGCAGGCCGCGCTCGGCCTCGAGCTCGTCGAGCACCTCGGCCACCATGTGCACATGATCCGGGCTCTCGGTCTTCGGCAGCATCAGCGCGCAAATTTCCCGGCTCACCACCGCCTCCAGATCGCGCAGGCACAGCCGCCAGGGCCGGTTGATGCGTACCACCACATCGGCGCCCGAGCGCGCGACCTTCGGCGCCGCGCCTGCGACGAGCGTGCGCGCGCGCTCCTTGTCCTTGGGCAGGATACTGTCTTCCAGATCGAGAATGATCACGTCGGCGCCGCGCGTGTGGGCGCTGTCGACAAACTTGTCCACATTCACCGGCACGAACATCATCGAGCGCCATATCGGCAGTCGCTTCTTCTCACTCATCATTGCTCCTTGGCTTCAGATAGGGTTCGGCCGGATCGCCACGCTCAGACGACTTTCCGGCGCGTCAACTCCTGTTGCGCGGCGGCGTCCAGTCCGAGGCGGCCCAGCACTTCGGCGGTATGTTCGCCCAGCTCCGGCGCGGGGCGGCGCAACGCGCCCGGAGATGCGGACAGGCGCGGCACGACCGCATGCATCGGTATCGTGCCCATGTCCTTGTCCGGCAGGTCCACGACGATGCCCCGCGCCTGCACGTGAGGGTCGGCCATGAACTGGTCTATGTCGTACACCGGCGCGGCGGTGATTTCATTTTTTTCGAAGAACGCCATGCCCTCCACCAGCGTGTGCGCGGAAATAAAGGCGCGGATCGGCGCCTCGCTCGCCGCGGCGTTGGCCACGCGGTCGGCATTGGTGCGAAAACGCGGATCATCGAGCATCTCCGGCACGCCCAGTACCCGATACAGCCGGTCGACCATCGCCTGCATCGAAGCCGACATCGAAATCCAGCGCCCGTCCTTGGTCGGGAACACATTGCGCGGACTGGCGGTGCTGGAGCGGCTGCCGGTACGCGGCTTGACCTTGTGGGTCAGCTGGTAAATGGCAGCCTCCGGACCGAGCACGGAGAACATCGGGTCGAGCAGAGGCAGGTCGATCACCTGACCGCCGCCGCCGGCATCGCGATGCCGCAAGGCCGTCATCACGGCGAAAGAACCATAGAGGCCGGCAATCATGTCCGCGAGCGCGAGCGGCGGCAGCACCGGTTCCCGATCCTCGAAGCCGTTCTTCGCGGCGAAGCCCGACATGCCTTCGACCAGCGTGCCGAATCCGGGCCGGAAACGATACGGCCCGTCCTGTCCCCAGCCGGAGATGCGCACGACCACGATGCCCGCATTGCGCGCAAGCAGCACTTCCGGCCCCAGTCCCATGGTTTCCAGCGTGCCGGGGCGAAAATTCTCGATCAGCACGTCGGCGCGCTCCGCGAGCCGCAGCAACAGCGCTTTGCCTTCGGCCTCGCGCAGGTTCAGCGTGACGCTCTTCTTGTTCCTCGCATACACCTTCCAGTAGGCGCTGATGCCTTTCACGCGCCAGTCGCGCAGGGGATCGCCCTTGCCCGGATCTTCGATCTTGATGACCTCGGCGCCGAAATCGGCAAGCTGCAGACTGAGCATATTGCCCGCGACGAGGCGGGTGAGGTCGAGGACGACGAGGCCGTCCAGGGGACATTTCGCTGCGGGTTGAAACGCAATCAAGATAAATCGCTTCCTTCCGCGGGGAACAGCACGCAGCTCGTCTCCGGGATTTCCACCCAGACTTCCCCGCTGTTGAACAACACCTCCGACTCGACGCGCAGCGTGGTACCGCCCACATCCGCCAGATACAGCGTGCGCGCGCCCAGATAGCTGCGGCCGGTGAGCCGCGCCTGCACCAGATTCTGGCCGTCACCGGCGGGCCGTACCGCATGGATGCCGAGGCGTTCGGGGCGCAGCGCGACCAGCACCGCGGTGCCCGCCGCGAAACGCTTCGCGCTCAAGGCCATGATCCGCTGTCCGCCCGGCAATTCCACCGTGAATCTTCCGCCTTGCGCGTCGCCGCGAATGTGGCCTTTGAGGAAATTGCTGCTGCCGATGAAATCCGCGACGAAAGGATCCGCCGGATGATCGTAGATTTCCTGCGGCGTACCGAGCTGGCTGACGCGGCCGCGGTTCATCACCGCGATGCGATCGGACAGCGCGAGCGCCTCCGACTGGTCGTGAGTCACGTACACCGTGGTCAATCCGACCTGCCGCGTAACCTGGGAGAGCCACACGCGCGAGCGCTCCCTCAGGCGGGCGTCCAGGTTCGACAGCGGTTCGTCCAGGAGCAGCACCTGCGGCCGGTACACCAGGGTGCGCGCGAGCGCGACGCGCTGCTGCTGGCCGCCCGAGAGTTGATGCGGATAGCGGTCGGCGAAGTCGTTCATTTCCACCAAACCGAGCGCCTCCTTCACGCGTGTGCGGCGCTCAGCCGTCGGCACGCGCCGCAGCTTGAGCGGAAATTCGCAATTGCCCGCGACGGTCATGTGCGGCCACAGCGCGTAGGACTGGAATACCAGGCCGCAGCTGCGCCGCTCGGGCGGCAGGTTGCGGCCGCTGCCGGCATCGAAATACACTTCCCCGCCCACACGCAGGCTGCCCGCGTGCGGCACGTCGAGCCCGGCAAGCGCCGCGAGCGTCGTCGACTTGCCGCAGCCGCTGGGACCGAGCAGCGTCAGGAATTCACCATCCGCGATTGAGATGCTCAGGCTGTCTACCGCCGTGACGCCGCCGTAGCGGCAGGTCAGCCCTTCGATCACCACATCAGCCATAGACGCGCACTCCGAACAGAAATCGAACCCCGTAGACGAACACGAACGTCAGCAGCACCTGCAGCATGGCCAGTGCGGCCACGGGTCCGGCGTCGCCCTGAATCCAGAAGGAAAGCAGCGTCGTGCCGATGATCTCGCTGCCGGGCGCAAACAGGAACACGGCGGTCGCATAGTCCTTGAAAAAGCAGATGAACAGCACGGCGAAGGCCGAGAACAGGGCGGGCTTGAGCAGGTGCAGCGGAATCGCCCAGGAGGTCGTCCACCAATCGGCGCCGGCGGTGCGCGCCGCTCGGTCGAGTTCCGGGTGAATCTGCAGCAGCGCGGGCGACACCGCGCCGAGGCCGGTGGGCAGGTAGCGCATGGTGAACGCGATCACCAGGATCGCGATCGTATTGTGCAGCCAGCCAAGAGGAGGAAACACGATCATCGCCCAGAGGAAGCCGAGCCCGACCACCAGCCCCGGCACGGCGCGCGGATACAGCGCGACGAATTCCAGTGTGCGCGCATAGCGGAACGGCGAGCGCTGCGTGATGATGGCCACCAGGGCCACCAGCAGCGTCGCCGCCGCGCCGCCGAACAGCGCGATGCCGATCGAGTTCGTGATCGAGCGCACATAGGTCGGGTAGGACACGATCATCTTCAGATGGTCGGCGGTCCACAAATTCCATATGGGCACCAGCGGTGTGAGGAAGCTCGTCACCGCGCGCAGCGCAAGCCCCAGCAGAGGCGCCAGCACGCCCAGGATCACATAGGTCGCGAGCAGCGCGGCCACCGGCCAGCGCAGCCAGCCCAGCGGAAAGCGGCGCGGCCGCGAAGCCTTGCCTTTCACGGTGACGAAGCGCCCGATATTGGACAGCAACCTGCCCTGCAGCCACACCAGCAAGGTCACCATCCCGAGCAGCGCCACCGCCGCCGCGCCGACGAGGCCGTAGTCGGGCGTGGCAGCGCCTATGCCCTCGTCATAAAGAAACGTCGAGAGGAAGTGGATGCCCACCGGTCCGCCGAAGATAAGCGGCACCGACAGCAGTTCCAGCGCGGTGGTGAAGTTGAGCATGGCGCTGTAGACCAGCGCCGGGCGCATCAGCGGCAGCGTGATCGACCACAGGGTGCGCAGCGAACCGGTTCCCGCGACGCGCGCCGCGTCCTCCAGCGCGGGATCGGCCATGCGCGCCGAATTGAGGCAGTACAGAAAGGTCAACGGCGCCTCGCAGATCGCCGCCACT